>CATKZW010000026.1 GCA_949841465.1 uncultured Oscillospiraceae bacterium | reverse complement strand
TTCTGATGACACCGTATCAGCGTGTTTGTACTCATATCTGTGACAAATTCGATATACCGCATCCTCGAATATCCCAAAATCATCAGAAAACAGTACAGCTTCTTCCACTTCCCATCCTCATATACCAGATGATCCTCAAAGAATCCCCAGTCCATCTGTCCCTGTTTCCCAGGCATTGTCTCAAACCGCACCGTTGCTTTTTCATTCAAGTCCATCTTCCGGCTGCTCACATACGCCTTGACGATGCTATGGATTGCGCACAGGCACATCGAGTGCCTGTGCGCAATCTAATTTTGCGCGGCCACTCAATGTGGCCGTTGCAAAATCGACACCTCCGTCAAACCCCATCTCCCGCAGCTTCTCCAGAATCCGAATCGCTGAATACGGCGCCTCTTCCAGCCACTCGTCCACTACCGGCTTGAACGGATCCATCTTCGTTGGTTTCGGTTCGCTCAGCGTGTACTTCGGTTTCTCCGGCGATTCCGCGTACCGCTTTGCTGTCCTCTAATCCATGTGGTACTTCTTCCCCAACTCCACATAGCTCAGCCCTTTCTGCCTATCACTTCGAATATCCATCCACTGTGCTCCTTTCATTTCCCGACTCCCTTTCCGGACGCTTTTCAGTCCTATTGGGAGTCTATCTTTTTTCCCTCCTCTCCGCCACAAAACTTCATTTTTTCCTCGGCGTTTTCTTACATTTTATCATTGGCGCTGACAGGCTGGACGACCGTTTGATTTTCGGCAGCAATGGCTGCGCCATGCAGTCATGGACGTGATGGAGCAGTCCTTCTTCAATGCCACGGCGACCATTGTAGCCAACCGGCTCGGCACAGACATCTCTGCCTATAAGATCTACCACTTTTACGCCACATTCTATGGCGAGCAGTTGGCCGTGCTGAAGGCATCCCTGCAGGAAAAATACGGTTCGGATATTTACATCACCTATGAAATCCTGTCTGAGAGCTATTATCCCGCTGACCAGATTGCCGCAGCAAATCAATCCTTTCGAAATTTAGGCGTTGAAGATTTGACGCTTCAGCAAATGGTGACGCTGGATATCGCATACACCGTCAGCGGCTCGAATGGGCAAGGGCTTGAGAGCGGGGGCTTTTTAAGCCGGCAGTTGGTATTGATGCAGGTAGACGGCCGATGGGGAATAGGCACAGGTGAAGAATTTCCATCGCCGTCGCATGATCAGCTGATCGCGCTGTATACAGATCGGTAACCGCTCCTTGCCTCTTTGAATGGGGGCTTTTCTGCGAGATTACGAATTGGAACAAAGTTCCGGTTTGGCTATAATAAAAAGGAAAACGCCGGAATCTCCCGCAGGAGATTCCGGCGCTAAACCGATGGAGCAGGGGAAAGCCGGTCAATAACGGCGGATCACCGCCACCACCCGGCCCAGAATGGAGCAGCCCTCACCGTCGATGGGCTGATACTGGCCGCTGGAGTTCTCCGGGTAGAGCCAGATGTGGCCGTGCTCCCGGCGGAAGGTCTTGACGGTGGCCTCGTCCTCGAACAGGGCCACCACGATGTCACCGCTGCGGGCCATGGGCTGCTGGTGGACCACCACCACGTCGCCGGGGAGGATGCCCGCCTCGATCATGGACTCGCCGCGGACCTTTAAGGCAAAGTGTTCACCGGTGAGGCCGCCGGTGTCAAAGGTGAGGTATTCCTCAATGTTCTCCTGGGCCAGGATGGGGGTGCCCGCCGCCACGTACCCCAGCAGAGGCACCTGATCCCTGTTGCCGCGGGTGGGACCCACCACGGAGATGGCCCGGGTCTTGCCCTCAGCCTGAGTGATGACGCCCGCCTCACGCAGGCCCTTCAGGTGAAAGTGGACGGTGGCGGGGGATTTCAGCCCCACAGCCTCGGCAATTTCGCGCACGGAGGGAGGATAACCGTGGGACTGGCTGAAATCCAGGATATAGTCGTAGATCTGCTGCTGCTTTTGGGTGAGGTTAGCCATGGCGCAAGCTCCTTCCAAAGTCGCCCCGGGGCGGGACGCTGAATGTTTCCGGCTGTGCCTTACAGTGTGCAGCAAGGGGGGGTTCTGCCGCATTGCCTTATTATAACACAAAGCGTCCAAAATGTCAAACGTTCGTTCTAAAATTTTTGAAGTTTTGAATAAATTTCTTCCCGGCCCTTTTTGGGGATCAGGTCAAAAACGATCAGGGCGGCACAGCCCGCCGCCAAAATGGCCAGAATGAGGATGGCGCAGTTCCGGAAAAACACCTGGGGCAGGATGTTGATGATCTGGTCCCGGCTGGGGTCGAACAGCCAGTTATCCTTGCCGGGGAAGAACAGGGCGTGGAACACCACAAAGGCCCGGTCGAAGTCCATGGCGGCCAGAGCGGCCACCACCAGGAACACGGTCCCCAGTCCGGCCCCCGCCCAGAAGGCGGGCCCTCGGCCCAGCAAAGGCGCGGGGCGCTGGCCGCGCCGCCAGATGAGCAGCCCCAGGCCGATGAGCAGCCCCATGGTAACGGCCAGTACCTGGAGGTCCAGCAGGAACAGACGCCGCACGTCGGTGAAGTGGCTTTTGCCGCTCTCCGACCACTGGAGCACCCCGGCGGAGAACTCCTCCCCGCCCAGGCAGTAGTCCAGCATCTCGTCAAAGGCGGTCCTGATCTGTTCCTCTGTAAGCCCGGTGCCCTCCGCCAGCCGAAGCGGGCCGATGTGGGCGTAATAGAAGGGGCGGCACAGGATGGGCACGGCGATGGCCCCGGTGAGCAGAGCCAGGGCCAGGGCAACGGCCAGCAGGACGGAGACAGGTTTACTGGTTTTCATGGTATTCCTCCTTTTCGGGCATGGCGGACAGGGCGATGAGCACCTGGGAGGGCAGATAGAACAGCCACATCCCGACGCTGACGGCGGGGTACAGGGGGGAGGCGGCGGGCAGGGTGTTGAACAGCCCTACGCAGGCGTCGCAGCCCACAAACAGGGTGAGGCCCAGGGCGAACCGCCGCCAGCGCATCCCTTTCAAGCCCCAGGCCAGGGCGGTGTTGGACAGCAGCTGGGAGAAGTACAGCGCGGCCAGCAGGTTCAGCGGGGAGGCCATCCCGGCGGCGTACACCGCCAGCCCCGCCCCCAGGGCCAGCCCGGACCGGAGGGGCCAGGCGCTGGCCGCCCCGGCGCGGCGCAGGCGGAGGAGGTACACCGTCTGGACGCACAGGAACAGAGCCACGCCCAGGGGGTAGCAGTCGCCCCGCACCAGCAGGAACCAGTCGGCGCAGGCAGTGAGGGCCAGGGCAGCGGGCGCCAGCCGGTCCCCGCCCTGACAGGCGGACAGCGCCGCGAAGCCCAGGCAAAGCAGGACGCCCGCATACTTGACGGGGACGGACAGCCCGCCCCGGCCCGTCAGGTCCAGGGTGAGGAAGACGGCGTATAAAACGCCCTCCGCCGCTAAAAAGGCGGCGGTGAGCCTTTGGGGCGTCCGCTCACCCATTTCCGGGCCCCTCCGCGTCGGACAGGTCCCGCTTGATCCCGGCAATCACCTGGTCAAATTCCTCGGCGGTGGAGATTTTGCAGGCCTGCTCCTTCCAGTAGGAGGCGTAGGGCACCCCTTTGAGATACCAGGCCAGGTGCTTGCGCATCTCCAGGCAGGCGATCTTGTCCCCCTTGTGGGCCCGAGCCAGCTCAAACTGCCGCGCGGCCGTGTCCATCCGCACGGCCAGCGGGGGCAGGGGCGGAATCTCCCGGCCCTCCAGGGCGGCGGCGCACTGCTCCAAAAGCCAGGGGCTGCCAAAGGCCCCTCGGCCCACCATGGCCATGTCAGCGCCGGTGACCTTCAAAATCCGCACCGCGTCCCTGGCGGAGAACACATCCCCGTTGGCAATCACCGGAATGGAGACAGCCTCCTTCACCTGGCGGATGTAGTCCCAGTTGGCCGCGCCGGAGTACATCTGGGTCTTGGTCCGGCCGTGGACCGCCACGGCGGACACACCCGCGTCCTCCATCCGGCGGGCGAACTCCACGCAGTTGATGGAGCCCTTGTCCCAGCCCAGGCGGAACTTGACGGTGACCGGCCTCCCCGCCGCCCCCCGCACCACCGCCCGGGCCACGGCCGCGGCCTTGTCCGGGTCCCGCATGAGGGCGGAGCCGTCCCCGGAGTTGGCCACCTTGGGCACGGGACAGCCCATGTTGATGTCGATGATATCCGCCCCCGACCGCTCCAGGGCCAGGGCCGCGCCCTTCTCCATAAAGGGCTCGTCGCAGCCGAAAATCTGGACGGCGGCGGGGTGCTCCTCCTCCCCCAGCTTCAGCAGGGCGGGGGTTTTTTTGTCCCCGTAGCACAGGGCCTTGGCGCTGACCATCTCGGACACGGTGTAGCACCCCGACAGCTCCCGGCACACCGTGCGAAAGGCCAGATCGGTGACCCCCGCCATAGGCCCCAGGGCCAGCCGGGTATTCAGTTCCACATTGCCAATTTTCATGGGATATTCTCCTGATTCGCAAATTCGTCCCCTATCATACCAAATTCCCCCCAAAAAGGCAAGACAGGTTGCGACTGCGTTTTTGAAAGGCCCGTCCTATAATAAAGAAGTTACCATAATATGGAACTTTATACTGATGATTTGACCACGGAGGGATGTGCCATGACGGCAAACGAGGGGACGAAACGGGAAAAACGGCGGCCGGAGCTTTCCACGGCCATGGTGATGCGGCTGTCGGACTGCGGGGTGCGGTTCCTGCTGGCGGCGGTGCTGGCGGGGGCGGAGCTTATGGGAGGGCACTCGCTGTTCGCCCTGGCCCTGGTGGGCGTGTGCCGGCCGGGGGCGGAGGGGCTGGCGGCGCTGTTCGGGGCGGCGCTGGGCTACCTGTCCTTCCGGGGGGTGGTGGAGGGTCTGCGGTACATAGCCGCCTCCATGATGATATACGCCGTGTCCCTGGCCCTGGGGGAGTTCGAGCTCTACCACCGGTCCTGGTTCATGCCCGCCGTGTGCGCCGCGATCAACGGCATGGTGGGCTTCGTCTACCAGTCCGCCGCCGGGTGGGGCAGGGGGTCCATGGTGGGCTTCGTCACTGAGGTGGCCCTCACCGCCGGGACGGTGTGCCTGTACCGCCAGGCCTTCGACCTGTGGGAGAAGCGCCGCCCGGGGGGCGATATCTCGGTGCGTCAGCTGGCGGGGGCCATCCTGCTGTGCGCCACGCTGATGATGACCCTCACCCGGGTGACGGTGGCGGGGAGCTACTCCCTGGGCCGGGTGCTGTGCGTGCCCATCGTGCTCATCGCGGCCTGGAAGGGCGGCGTGGGCCTGGGGGCCGCCGCCGGGGTGGCGGCGGGGCTGGCCATGGGCTTTTCCGCCGGGCTGCCCACCTGGTATACCCTGGCCTACGCCCTGCCGGGGCTGGTGGCGGGGATTTTTGTGAAGCAGAGCAGGCTGATGTGCGCCGCGGCCTACGCCCTAAGCGGGGCGGCGGCCATCCTGTGGACCTGGGAGCTGGGACCAGGGGACGCTTTGGCCTGGGAGCTGGCGGCGGGGACGGCGGTGTTCCTGCTGCTGCCGGACAAGCTGCTCCGGAGACTGTCCGCCCTGGTCCGCCAAGAGGCGCCGGAGGACGAGGGGGCCCATGCCCGCCAGTTCACCGCCGAACGGCTGAAGCAGACCGCCGAGGCCTTCCGGGCGGTGTCCGGGGGTCTGCGCACCGCCTTTCAGGCCCCCACGGCCCCCAACGACGGGGACGCGGCCCGCATCTTTGACCGGGCGGCGGACCGGGTGTGCGTCAAGTGCAAGCAGAAGGAGCGGTGCTGGCAGCGGGAGTACCAGGTGACCAAGACCGCCCTGGCCGACGCCCTCACCCCCATGCTGGACCGGGGGGCGGGGGCGCTGGAGGACTTCCCGCCCCACTTCTCCAGCCGGTGCATCCGGTTCGAGACGTTTTTGGTGGCGGCCAACGGGGAGCTGTCCGCCCTCTTGAGCCGGAGGCGGTACGACAGCCGGGTGCAGGAGAGCCGGGCGGCGGTGTGCGCCCAGTACGGCCACATGGCGGCGGTGCTGGACCGGGCGGCGGCGGAGCTGGCCCAGGAGCCGGCGGTGGACGTGCGCCGCCAGCGCCTGGTGAAGCAGCGCATGGCCGCCCTGGGGCTGGAGGGCCGGTGCGCCGTGTGGTCCGACCAGTACGGCCACCTGCAAGTGGAGGCGGAGGGCCCCGGCGCGGAGCAGCTCAGCCGGGAGGGCGAAATCGGGCGGCTGTCCGCCATTCTGGGCTGCCCCCTGCGGGACGCGGACAGCGAAACGAACCGGGCCCGCCTGAGCCAAAGGGAGCCGCTGATGGCCATCGCCGGGGTGGCGGGGGCTGACCGCCAGGGCCAGGCGGTCAGCGGCGACGCCGGGGTGTGGTTCAAGGACAGCTCGGGCACGCTGAACTTCCTGCTGTGCGACGGCATGGGCAGCGGCGCGGAGGCGCGGGAGGACAGCGAGACCGCCCTGCGGCTGCTGGAGAAGTTCCTGCGGGCGGGGCTGGCCCCTGAGGAGGCGCTGAACACCGTGGGGGAGGCCCTGGCCCTCCGGGGGGAGGAGGAGGGCGGATTCACCACGGTGGATCTGCTCCAGATCGACCTGTTCAGCGGCAAAAGCGCGGTGTACAAGCTGGGGGCGGCCCCCACCTACCTGCGCCGGGGCGGCGGGGTGGAGCGGCTGTCCGGCGAGTCCCTCCCGGCGGGGGTGAACGCCGGGGCGGCCAGCGGGCCGGACCACTTCGACCTGTCCCTGGAGGCGGGGGACTGCGCGGTGCTGGTCAGCGACGGGGTGACCACCGGCCGGGAGGACCGGTGGCTGCGCAGGCTGCTGGGGGAGTTTGACGGCGTGTCGCCCCAGGCGCTGGCGGCCCAGATTTTGAAGGAGAGCGACCTGCGCGACCGCAGCGGGGACGACCGAACGGTCATCGTCATCAAGCTGGACGTGCGGCCATGACCAGCGCCCCGGCGGGATGACCTGCGCTCCATCCGCCGGACCGCAGGGCATATCGTCAAGGCAAAGCCGAAGGGCCTGCCTCCTGTTGTGCGCAGGGGGCAGGCCCTTTTGGCTGCTCAAATTATGTTTGTCACTATATTTGTCCGGTGCGCTTCAAGCCCGCCGGTCCGTTTTACCATCTGTCGTCCTGGAAATACAGGTTTATGTCGCCCATGCCGCTCTCGGCCTCCAGCTTATACTCGCCCGTTCCCTTGCGCTCGGCCTTGGCGCCCCGGTCGCCTCCGTTGAGCGCCACAGTCCCCATGCCGGTCTTGGCTTCATAGTCCCAGTCCTTTTCGTAGCCTTCCACGTTGACCTCCACGGTGCCCATACCGGTCTTGGCGCTGAACTCTGCGCCGCTGTACGGCTCCGTGATGGCCAGGGTGACATCGCCCATACCGCTCTTCAGGTCCACCTCGTCCATGGCGCGGACCCCATAGCACTCCACGTCGCCCATGCCCGTCTCGGCCTCCAGCTCCTTCTCCGCGTACAGCTGGCTCAAAAACACATCGCCCAGACCAATTTTGGCCTTGAGCTTGTTCAGCGCTGCCCCGTCGGGAACGGTGATGGTCACATTCATAGCGCTGGCGTTGATGCCGAAGGTGTTTTTGAAGTCGTCCCAGCTGTTGATCTGCACGTGGCCCGCCCCGTTGCCGTCCCTGATCTTGAGCACCCCGTTTTTGATCTCCCACCTCAGGCTGTAGCCGCCCAGGGTGGCGCCCGAGTCGATAAACAGGGTGTAGTCCTCTCCGGGGGTCACCATCACGTTAGCGATACTCACGTCTATGTCGATCTCGTCAAAGGACTCCAAACAGCCGTCCTCCATGGTCCAGAAGCCGGCGCCGGACTGGTCGGCCTCCTCAAAATAGGCCACATTACCGCTGTATTGGGGCTCCATCTGCTCCTGCACCGTCGTCACCTCATCCTCCACAGAGACAACGGAAGCCACGCCCCGGCCTATAACACTGCCCACCAGCGAGGAAAGTAATGCAATCGGAACAGAGATGAGCGCCAGCAGCACCGCCGCCGCCCCAATCAGCATCCAGGGCCAGCGCTTCTTTTTCGGGGGCGTCCAGCTGTTGGCCTGCTCCCAAGTGACATAGCCTCCCTCCACCGCCAGGCGGCAGGACAGCGCCCAGGGGTCGCCCAGCTCCTGGACCACCTGGGCTTCCCGCTCCGGCCCGGCCTCCTCAAAGTATTCCGCGTAGTAGCGCAGGATGTCCTGCCGCTCCCGCTCGGGCACCCAGCGGGCCAGGCCCTCCGCCAGCTCAGCCAAATAGGTAAGTTTGTCCATTTGCCTCGTCCTCCTTTAAAAGCTCCTCCACACCGTCCCGGAACTGCCGCCATTCCTCCCGCCGCCGGGCCAGCTGGGTGCGCCCCACGGGGGTGATGGCGTAGTATCGGCGGTTGCGCCCCTGATAGGGCCGGTCGTACACCTTCAACAGCCCATCCCGCTGCAGCCGCCGCAGCACCGGGTAGAGGGTGGATTCCGAGATGTCCAGCCGCTCCTTCACCTGCTGGGTGAGCACGTAGCCGTAGGCGTCCCCGTGGGACAGCACCGCCAGCACACATCCGTCCAGCAGCTGAGGGCCCATCGCAAAAGCCATGTGACCACTCCTTTCAAGCAATATTATATTCTATATAATATTGGCCTGTCAATATACTGCGGGATGGTTTTAAGAATTCTTAACAAATTAAAAAGCGCCCCCATGCAGGAGGCGCTTTCCCAGTCCTAATGTTTAAAAGTTTCTTTTTTCGCCTCCTTTTTTCTTTTCAAAGAAAAAAGGAGGTCGCCGAAGGCCGTCAGATCATCTGCTGGCGGCGGCCGATGTTGATGGTGCCGTCCTGCATGTCGTCGATGGTGTCCAGGCTGCGCCCGGTGCCGTGGGCCACGCAGGAGATGGCGTCGTCGGCCACGTAGGTCTCAATGCCGGTGTGGGACTCGATGAGCTTGTCAAAGCCCCAGACCAGCGACCCGCCGCCGGTCATGATGATGCCGTTGCTGGAGATATCGGCCACCAGCTCGGGGGGCGTGCGCTCCAGCACGCCATGGATGGCCTCCAGGATGCGGGAGCAGGGCTCCTCAAAGGCCTCGATCATCTCGCTGGAGGTGACGGAGAACACCCTGGGCAGGCCGGTCATCAGGCAGCGCCCCTTGACCTCCATGGAGATCTCCTCCGGCCGGGGGAACACACAGCCGATGGTCATCTTCAGCTCCTCCGCCGTGCGGTCGCCGATGAGGACGTTGTGCCGCTTGCGGATGTACTTCACCACCGACTCGCTGAACGCATCCCCCGCCACCTTGATGGAGGCGGACTCCACGATGCCGGACAAGGAGATCACGGCGATATCGGCGGTGCCGCCGCCGATGTCCACCACCATGTGGCCGTCGGGCTGGGTGATGTCCACCCCCGCGCCGATGGCGGCGGCCAGGGGCTCCTCGATGAGGTACACCCGCCGGGCCCCGGCCTGGATGCCCGCGTCGATGACGGCGCGCTCCTCGACCTCCGTGATGCCGGAGGGCACGCAGATCACCACGCGGGGCTTGAACACCCGCACGGGGGCCACCTTGCGGATGAACTCCCGGAGCATCCGCTCGGTCATGTCATAGTCGGAGATCACGCCGTCCCGCAGGGGGCGGATAGCCACAATATTGCCCGGGGTCTTGCCCAGCATCAGCTGGGCCTCGGTGCCCACCTTCAACAGCTTGCCGGTGTTCTTGTCCAGGGCCACCACCGACGGCTCACGCAAAACGATTCCCTTGTCCTTGATATAGACCAGCACGCTGGCGGTGCCCAGGTCGATCCCGATATCCCTTGTAAACATGCTATTCACTCCTGTAATATATACCGCGCTCTTGGAAGTCTGCCCCAAAAACGCTTCGGATAATCACGATCAAACGATACCCACTCTGGTTTTACCTGTTAATCATACTAGACAATTCCTCATTTTGCAAGCCTTTTTCCCCACAGTACCCCTTAATTTTTCCATAAGGTTTTGGGCCGTTTCCCGTCATTCTCATGCAAAGCCGCTAAAAGCCCTCTGCCGCGCGCTCCCCCCACGAACGTCACGTCAATCGGAGGCTCAAAAAGCCAGCCCCATCCGCGTCCGCCGAACCCCCTGAAACGACACCAAGCCCCCAGCCGTCCTACATCCGCGGCTGGGGGCTTACTTCTGGGTTTGATTGTCCAAGGGCCTGTACCTTCCTTTTCTTCCGGTCTCTCCGGATGGTTTTGCGTTGGGGTTGCGCCTGAAACTGTTGTCTCTCTGTTTCCTCAAACAATGGTAGGCTTCAGACTGAATCTGGCTTCCGTCGCTTGTGCAAGCGTGTTTGGAACGAGCCGAGGCTTCGTTTCACTTTGCGTTTCCCAATCGCAGAAAGAGGGTGGTGCGTTCGACGTTAGTACATTGGACTCACCTTTTCCTTTCTATCTGTATTGTACTATAAGCCTCCGGATTTGTCAACAGTTTTTTGTGCGTTTTTCAAAAAATTTTGCCGGTCCCGCCCGTGGACGGGACCGGCAGGGCTCACTCGATGTCCTCCAGATAGCCGTCGTTCTCAATGGCCAGGCCGTACCAGCTCAGCCCCGTGTCCGCCGCGCGGCCGAAGGTGAGGTGACGGTCGCCCACCATCCCCCAGGTGTTGTACCAGAACACATAGGTGATGTCCACATGGCTGGGCAGAATCTCCTCGATGATGACCCGCAGCTGGTCAAAGCCCTCGGGTATGCCCGCCACGTCGGGAAAGTACACCTTCACGTACCCCGGCCAGCTCCCCTCCTCAGCCCGGGCGTTGAGCCCGCAGCCCCGGAGGGTGTCGTTGATGGTCTCCGGGGTAAAGCTGTCGCCGCTGATGCGCAGCAGGGCGGCCAGGGCCTCCCGCCGCTGGCGCGCCGTCACGCACACCGGCCGGTAGGGCAGAAGGGCCTCAATCCGCTCCAGGCCGAAGTCCGACGCCGTGGCCAGGTTCATCTCCCGGGCGGTGTGGTCCAGCTCCTCCCCCTGGCGGTCCAGCTGTGCGCCGTAGGCGGCCAGCTCCCCCCGGTTGATGGCGCCGGTGCGCAGGTCGTACACGCCCAGGGGCCGGAGCAGGTTTACCAGACAGTCCTCAAAACGCACCGTCACGCCCCCGCCCCCTCGCCGCTTTCAATGGACAGCGTCCCCAGCACCGGCAGGGTGACGCTGTCCAGGGGCAGGTCCGCCTCCGGCTCCACCAGCCGGCAGTTGGCCACCCCGTCCACGCCGTAGATCAGCGAGATAAGCTGAGCCCGGGGCAGGGGCTGGCCCAGCCGCTCCCCGTTAAACCAGCCCTCCAGCCTGTCCCGCACGGCCTGCTCCACCTGGTCAAAGTCCCGGCCCTCTCCGGCCCACAGCTTTACCGACACATCCACCGTCTGCGCCGTGGGCGGGACCACCCTCACATCGCAGGCAATCTCCCGCACCTGCCTGAAATGCCTCTGGAGCGCGTCCAGCAGCGCCTGATCGGGCACGCCCCCCTGAGCGGCGGGCACCACGTCCACCGTGCCCACCCCCCGGCTCCGGGGGATCACCGTCACCGCCGCCACGCCGTCGAAGGACATGGCCGTCTGGCGGTAGAAGGCGTTGTTGGCCCCGTTGGCCAGCCGCTGGTATGTGGCCAGCACCCGTGCCCGCAGCTCCTCGTCGTTCTCCTCATCCTGCCCGTTGGACAGCGCCTCCGGATTGGCGCAGGCCGCAATGCCCGTTGGGGGCAAAGCCATATACACGATGGTCCCTTGTCCCACATTGCCGGAGGTCCCGGCCTCCGCCGCCGTCACGGGAGCCTCGCACCACAGCTCCCCCGCCGGGACAAAGGCGTCCCCGTCGGTGGCAAACCGCACCCCGCCCGCGGTCATGCACACCGTGCCCGCGCTCACCCTTGTGTCTGTGTCCCGGGCCGCATCCACATAGAACCGCACCGTCCCCGCGGCGCGCACCGCCTTGCGCCGGGCAACGCCGCGCAGGCCGGCATGCTTGTCCAGCTCCTCCCCCTGGGCGGTCTGGGGGAAGCACTGCCGCCGGGTCCACTCCGCCTGGACGTACAGGCTGTAGATCTGGGCGGCCACGGCATAGAACCGCACCGCCAGCTCGCTGCTTCCCCCGGCGGTCTGGCCGGTCTGGGCCTGGAACTCCGCCGCCAAGCCCTGATATATCTCCTCTAACGTCATCAAACGCTCATCCCTCCAACCGGGCGGTCACCGACAGCGCCGTCCCCTGCCACATCAGCTCCACCGTCACCATCAGCCCGTCCTGTTCCCGGCGCACCGCCGCCCCGGTCACCGTCACGCCGTCCAGACCGGCCAGCGCCTCCACGGCGTACTGCCTGGCCAGGGCCCCCCAGGCGGAGGGCCTCTCCCGCCGGAGCTGCCCCATCCGGCTGCCCAGCTCGGGCAAAAAGGGAAAGCTCTCCCGGCGGACAGTGAGGCGGAACAGCACCTCGTTCACCATTGCCTCCCCATCCCGGACCACGGCGACGCCGCCGTTGCCGTCGGCCGCATAATCTCTCTCATTTAGCAGCAGGCTCATCCCACAGCCTCCTATCCCAACCCCGCCAGGATCATCATCACGATCCGAGCGATCAGCTCCTCCAGCGTTTCGCCATTGACGTAGACCAGCCCCTCCAGTCTCACGTCGCCTCCCTTGACCACAGCGCCGTTCTCCGCGGCAATGCTTACCGCGTCCCCCTGAACGACTGTCTGCCTGGCCTTTATCGCAACCCGGTCGGGCATATCGCCGCCCTGCCTGGTCCCCACCACGCAGGGGATCTCCCCCTGGCCCTGAATGACCAGCACCCGCTGGCCCACCTTGGGGGTCCAGGTATAGCCCCCCGGGCTGTACACCTGGAGGCCCCGCCGTTCACAATCCAGCAGCACCGCCATCTCCCCGCCGTCCATGGTGACGACGCCGGTCTGGCCCTCGCCGCTGTCTGCGGGCCGCTTCTGCTGTCCGCTCAGCCACATAAAACAACCTCCTATATCATGCTGTCCGTTTCCCCCAGCACCAGGGTGGTGGTCAGCCCCTGGCCGCCGCAGGACACCTCTACCTGGGCGGCCCGGTAGATGCCGTTGGCCCCGCAGTCCCGCAGCTCCACCGACACCAGCTGTCCCGGCCAGGCCAAAAAGCCCCCGGCGACGGTGATCCTCATCCGCACCCGTCCGGACCGGGCCGCCCGGAGCTGGTAATCTGCGGTATACCGCATGGCGGCGGTGCCGGTGGTGTTGGGCACCGTGATCACCCGCCGGGCGCAGCCCCCCTGGGCCTGGAACGCCGGGTCGGACACCCACGGGGGGCCCCAGGTGGTCCGCCGCCGCACCGCCACCTGGCTGAGCACCCCGTGGCGCTCCTCCCGATACTCCCAGCCGGTCACCGGGCCGCCCTCCCGGATCCGCAGCTCCTCCGTATCCGCCGGGGCGTCCAGCACCAGCCGCCCCTCCTGGTCAAACCGGGGCACCACCCCGCCGTAATAGCAGGCAAACCGGCGCACCACGCTCCACTCGCTCTCCCCGCTGGTCACGTTGAACCCGTCCACAGCGGGCAGACTGCCGCCCCCCGCCGTCTCCACGCCGTAGGGAGCCACATGGTCGGCAATCAGGTCCGCCCGGGTGTACCGCTGGTATTCGGCGGGCATGGCCTCGTTGTCCAGCAGCAGGGCCGCCATCCCCCGGCCGGACACCTCCAGATACAGCCCGTCCTTCCCGCAGACCACCGCGTACTCGTCCACCACCCCGGTGAACACCCGCTCGCCCTCCCACTGCGCAAAAAACCGGTGTGCGTCGGACAGCACTTTCTCCTGTCCCCGCTCCCACAGGCAGCGCAGGAAAAAGCTGTCGCAGGGGGTGCCGGTGCCGTAACAGAATTTCCAGCTGACGGCGGTGGGCAGCTCCAGCTCCCCGCCGCCGCCCAGCATTACCCGGCAGCGCATCATTTCACCCTCACCTTCTGTCCCGGATAGATCAGGTTGGGGTTTCGGATGGAGGGATTGAGCTCCACCATCCGGCTCAGCGCCGTCCCATACTGCTGGGCCAGCGCCCACAGGGTGTCCCCCGCGGCCACGGTGTGCCACTGGGCCTCCCCCAACTCCGCCGCGGCGGCCTCCCCGCCGCTCCCGTCGGAGGCGGCGGTCCGCGTGGTCAGCTTTGTATCCCCGCTGCCGTCAATGACCTCCCAGAACTCAAAGGAGTAGGCCACATAGTCCCGCCGGGGCGCCTGCCGCAGCTCCAGGGCGGCGAACCAGGCCGTGGTGGTCATCCACACCGGGTGGACCAGCACCCCCGGCGTCTCCTCATAGAACACGGTGGCCAGCGCCTTAAAGGTGTCGTAGGCGTGTTCCCCCACGAACTCTCCCTCACCTCTGAGCACCCGCCTGGTCTGGCCCAGGCTCTGCAGGTAGTGCCGCCCAAAGGGGATTTTGTGGACCGCCATCTTCCGCTCATAGGTGATAGAATACACCCTGGGGTTGTGGGGCCACACAAAGCTTTTGAACCGCATGGGCGCAAGAATCATCCGATCACTCCCTCAGAATATGTTCATTCCGCCGTCGTACCGCCGGCTGTCCCGCCGCACGGCCCGGTCCAGCTCGTCCACGGTGAGGGCGGCGGTGCGCCCCGGCTCCTCCGCCCTCACCGTCCGTCCCGCCTGCTCCACCGGCAGGGCCTGGGGTGCGGGGCGGACGGCCCGGACGGTCTGCCGGTACAGCCCTTCCAGCCCGATTTCGGGCTTGTGCTTGACCACCTGTGCCAGCTCCCCGCCCTTTTCCACGCTCAGGCGCTCCGCGGCGGTGCCCATGGTCCCTTCCGCCGTCATCCGCAGGGCCTCCGCCGCAGCCCCGTCCGGCCGGTCCGCCAGCGCCCGCCGCCAGGCGGCCTCCGCCCTCTGCGCCGCGCCGATATCCAGCCTCCAGATCAGCCCGTCCTCCGGCTCCTCTTCGGAACCGGAATCCTCCCCATCCGGCTCATCCGCCGCCCCACCGGCGGGACGCGCCGGCTCCTCTGCGGAGGCAGTGCTGTCCTCGTCTGCCGCCTTGTTGGCAGGGAGCTTCGGCCGCTCCACAGAAGCGCCGCCGTCTACACCCTCTGCCTCATTGGCAAAACGCCCCGGCCACTCCATAGAAACGCCGCCACCCACACCCGCCGTCTCGTTGGCGGAACGCCCCGACAGTTCCATCGAAACGCCGTCGTCCGCATCCGCCGCCCCATCGGCGGAATATTCTGCCTTCTCCGCCCTCCCCGCCGGGGCAAGGACGGGAGCGGGGTGGAGGATAGGGACCCTGCCGCCTCCATCCGTGATTTCACCGGTGGAATCCTCTGCCTCCCCACCGCCCGGTTCCGCAGGATCGTCCCGCCGTTCAGCTCCGCCGTCTCCGGCGGCAGCAATTTCCCCTTCGTCCTCCTCCGGGGACGCCGCCGGGGCCGCACGGCCCGTCAGGGCGGGGACGTTCTCGCGCTCTTCCTCGTCCTCATCCTCATCATCCATCATCGCCAGCAGCTCCTCCAGCCGGTCAATCAACGTCCCCGCCCCCTTTCAATTCCCGATACCGGGCCCAGTCGAACCCGGCGTTCACCGACCAGCCCTCCCTGGGCGCGCCACACACAGGGCAGGGCTCCTCTTTTGCCCGTTCCCGGCAGTCCGGGCACAGCCGTTCCAGCTCCTCCTCCTGGTCCAGCGCCAGGTTGAGGGCGCACCACAGGTAATCCCGGTCGGTCATTCCTTTCGCCCGCTCCTCAGTGGGCAGAGCGCCAAACAAGCGGAGCACGCGCCACTGAAGGCGCTCATAACGCGCGTGCTCCAGGCTTTTTTTCGCCGCTGGATCTCCTGCGCTCCGTCCAGCGGCGAGGGGTTGCAGGACCGGTTGAACTGGGCCCACCGGTCCGCCAGCCGGGCGATATCCTCCACCCGCAGCCCGTCCAGAACCGCCTCCCCATCGGCGAACACCGGCTCATCACCCCGCTCCAGCGCCCGGGCAATGAGGCAGGCGTTCCGGCACAGGGCCCGTTCCCGGCCGTCCTGGGCCAGCGCATCCCCCTCACGCCGGGCCTCCAGCACCTCCCGGGCGGACAGCAGCCGCAGCTCGCCCTCGTCCACCTTCACCCGGTCGGGCCCAGCCCAAAACCTGTCGTCCATTTACGCCGCCATCTCCATGCGGCTCTTGGCCACCAGGGTGAGCTTCTCCACCACCATCCTGCCCAGCTGAGCGTCCTCCTGGATGTCGCTCCACTGGCAGTCGGAGTAGATGACCTTCCGGTCCGGCTTACAGATGACCAGGGAAAAATTCCGCATCTGATAAAAATTCAGCCCATCCGCAATGGCCTGGTCGGTGGCATACAGCCTGGTGAGCTGGATCACATAGCTCTGGGGCCCCTGCACCGTAGCCACCGGCTCCTCCTCGCCGAAGGCCTCCACCGCGTAAGAGGTGCGGGTGGTCTTGCAGTTGTAGCTCTGCACCACGGCCACCTTCTGCCCGTCCAGCTCCAGCCAGATGTCGGAACTGGTGGGGAACCCCGCCGCACTCAGTCCCGCGTTGATGCTCATACTCATTTCATGACCTCCTTGTATTCACGCTCCGCAGTCGGCTGACCGCTTGGTCGCTTTCACTCCGACTTGGCCTGGTCTGCGGGGCGCGGTGCGCCCCTGCGCTCGGCCTCGCTTCGCTCCAAGCTCCCTCGCAGCCGCCTGCTCCGCGCTGTCAAACCGTGATGTGGGCGGACAGCCAGATCTGGTTGAGCCCGTGAGCCACCGTGAAGGCAAACTCCACCACGCACACCGCGGGGTCGTCCTTCAGCGCGGACACCGTCACATCCTCATAGCCGTCAATGATCTCCCGGCTGACCCGCTTCTCCAGCTCCAGCACCGTCTGGGAGCGGATTGCCCCCCGGCTCTGGGCCGTATTCTTGGCCCTGCTGAACTTGGCCCGCAGGGCACTGCGGATGCCGGGAATCACCTCGTCCACCACCAAAATGGTGGTCAGATCCCGCCAGGTGGCGTCCGCCGCGCCGCCGGTCTTGGTGCGCGTGGTCACGCCCCGCACCACATAGCACGCCCCCGCCAGCGTCTCCAGAGGGGTAACGCCCCCCTGTACCAGCAGGTCGATGCCGCCGTCGTCATAGCCGCACGCCAGCTCACCCAGCCCATAGAGCTGAGCGCCGCCCAGCGGCAGGGCCGGATCACTGCTCCCTGCGATGGCCCCCGCCAGAGCGGCGGCGCACATGGCCCCGCCGTGCTCCTCCCCGGTCCCGGGGGCTGTCAGCACCACCCGCTCGCAGTTGAGCTGGGCCGCGCGCCCGGTGAGCTCCTCCACGCTCTCATCCTGAGCGCCGCCCACCACGGCGATGCGTTCCCGCCGGGCGGCGGAGCACTCCTGCACCATGGCCTTCAGCGCCTGCTGCACGGCCAGGTCGGTGCTGTCGCACACCACCACGCCGACGTCCTCCAGCGCCGCCGCCGTGGCAAACGCCGCGCCGTAGTCCTCCCCGGCGGGCACGCCGTACACCGCGCCCGCGCCGTTGCGGATGGCCAGCCGGGCCATCCGGCTGAGGACGCAGTCGCCCACGTCCGCCGCCGCCTTGCTGTAGCTGGTCCACTGATAGCTCTTTTTCCCGTCCGCGCCGTCCATGGCAGCCACCACCGCCACATTGCCGCCGCCCGCGGCGGCAGCGGTGAGGCTGGACGCCTCATAGGAGGAATACACCCCCGGTCTCTCATGCTTGGTCACCGCGCTCATTTCATCCTTCCTCTCACTTCAAAGTCCACAAAGGCTCCGCCGTCATCCTCGGTCCCGGCCACCAGCCACGCCGGGCACCGGCAGCTGACCTCCTGGCGGTACAGCCCCTCTTTTTCCAAAAACTCCACCCGGCCCGTTTGGACCTCCAGAACGGCAAGCCCCGCCGCCCCCCGGCAGATCAGGCACTCAACGACAGCCTCTGCCGCACTCTGGCAAACGCGCTCCCCGCCGTCCCTGGGGGCAAAAATATCCAGCGCCAGGGTGAGCTCCGCCTCACGGCCATAGAGCTCGCGGGTTTTTCCGGTGGACGGGTCCGTATGAGTTCCCAGATAGTCCTTGAACCCGCCCGGAGCGCACGCCGCGCGGCGCAGCGACACGGCGGCCACCGCCTCCCTCCACCGTCCGGCCCCGGCGCTCTCCATGCCGGCAATCGCGTTAATCCCCGCCCCGCGCAGCTGCTCCACCACCGCCTCCCGCAGGGCGTTCAGCGCCCCGCTCACGGCGCGTTCTCCGGGCAGGGCCGCAGGACCAGCCACAGGTGGGTGACCTGACCGCCCACCCAGATGGGCCGTATGGTCATCACCTCATAGCGTCCGCCGCCCCAGTCGAGCCAGCCCCCCGGCCCAATCTGATCCAGGGGCAGCGCCGGGTCGGCCAGCCCCAAAAACCGGTCCTTGGAGTAACTGCCCAGCGCCCCGGCGGTATTCTGCCAGTCCGCCTCCGTCATGGGCTGCACGATGGCCATACCCCGGCCCGCCTCGGAGCCGTCCTCCCGGCGGCACGCCATCTCCTGCCCATAGGTCCTGATGACCCACGCAAACGCCTCGGTCAACCTCTCACCCCCCGAAACACAAATCCCTCATCCCGGAAATAGGGGGCCATCAGCTCAAAGGCCCTTTGAGACAGCGTCCCGCTGTCTCCGCCCCCCTCCCGGCGCACGGAGATATCCCCGGCGGACAGGGCCGTGATCCCCTCCAGCCCCTGTCCGCACCGCAGCCAGTCCATGGCCAGCCACGCCGCCGCCAAGGGGAAGGCCCCCTGGCAGTCCTCCGCCGTCAAGCCGTCCTTCAGCCGCCGGTTCAGCGCCCGGCAGGCGTTGGCGCACAGCATCCGCAGCACATCCTCGTTCTGCCCCGCGCCGCCCAGCGCCTGCACCAGCTCCATCACCTGTTCCGTCATGTCCCCACGCTCCTAGATCAGGAAGGCCCCGTCCGCGATCTCTTGGGGCACGGCCTGCTCGCCGTAGCTCAGCTGCACCCCGCCTGACAGCAGCCGGTCCGCCCTGCCCTGGTACAGCTTGATGAGCCCCAGCAGCTCCTCCTCGTCCAGCTTGCCGGCCACCTGCTCCAGCAGCCCGTGCCGGGCCTCCGGCTCGGCGATGCCCGCCAGCCGCACCATCTCCCGCCGCAGGCTTTTAAGGTACTTCCGGCCCAGCCGGGCCTCGTCCTCCAAGCGCCTGCCCGCACTCTTGATGACTCCGGCTTTTCTCTGGGCGGGCACCGCCACAAAGGACCACTCATAGGCGTCCGCGGCCCCGGTGAGCACGCCGTGGCACACCTGCCCGTCGTACTCCTCCCCCTTCTCGTGGGGGCATTGGTCCATCGGTTCACCGCAGATGGAGCACACCACCCGCTCCACGGCGCAGCCCACGCTGACCTCCCGCTTGATCCCGCCGTCAATCTCGGCGATGAGGGCGGCGTTTTCCTCCGTGCGCATCATGTATGCCCACCCCTTCAGAAAGCGGTAGGGCCGCCCGTCGGCGGTGCACATCCCTGCCTCACTCACCGCCTCCGCCCGGTAAATGCGGGCGGTCTGCCCATGGGCGGACCACTGGTGGTCGAACACTCCGGGCGCCCCCACGAACAGCTCCGCCAGCCGGTCCAGCGCACCGTCGTCGAACCGCTCAAAATCCCGGTCGATGTCGTTGTCGCACAGGCGCAGGGCAAAGGTATACACCTCGTCCGCCGTCAGCTCCCGCCGGGTGAGGCGGTTGATAAGGGCCAGCTCTTCGTCCTCCGGGGCGCCGATGCCCTTTATTGCCGCGTCTTTACTGATCTGCATTCCCATTTTCCTCCTCCACGGCCCTGGCCTGGGCCCGGTACAGCGCCGCTCTGGCCTCCGACTCCTCGTCCTGGAGGTTCACGTCCAGCCAGTCGATGTCCACCCGGTCGTCGAACCCCCTCAGCCGCAGCCACAGCTCGCATACCCGCTCCACCACCGGCTCCAGCCCGCGCCGGATGGCAGTGATCTCGCTGGTCATGATGTCCGCCTGCTGGCTGCTCATCCGCTCGGTGGAGGACCAGCTCAGTCCCAGCATAAACGGCGGTATGCCCGTCTTGGCCACCAGCTGCTCCAAGATCTGCCGCACCGGCGCCTCGCTGTCCAGGATCTGATTGTCCGCCCCGATGACCCGGATATCCACGTCCCCCGCGGCCACAAAGTCCCGCACGGCCCCGTCCCGGCCCGCCTGCATGGCGGCGGACCACTCCCGGGCCACCTGGTCGCACCGCTCCCGGGCCAGCGCGCCGTCCTCGCCCCTGCACACCACGGCGAAGCGCACATTGCCCATGCGCTCCCAATTCTTTCCCGTGGCCTCAAAAATTTTCAGCAGGATCTCCGCCAAAAAGGGCATGGACCGCAGCATAGACACCCCATAGGGCGCGGCCGTCTCCGGCTGAAAGGGGGTGAACAGCAGCAGCTCCTGCCGCTCCGGCTCCCGCAGGGTCCCGTCGCTGTCCCGGACGCACAGGGCAAACTCCAGCGGGCTGTCTCCCTCTTTGATTTCCACCCGGCCCACATCGGCGCACAGCAGGGCGGCGATATCCCGGCCGTCCCGAGCGGGTACGATCTCGCCCACCGCCCGGCCGCACACCAGCATGGAGTCCAGATACTGATCCAAAAAGCTCTGGATTCCCCTCTGCCCCCGCCCCACGGGGACGGTGCGCAAAAACCGCTCCAGCCCCTCCTGGGCCCGCTTATCCCGGCAGGTGACGGACACCCCGCCGCACAGCCGCACCACCTTGCAGATGGCGGCGTCCACCACGGGCACCGCCTCCCGGATGGCCCGGTACAGCGCGATCTCCCCATTCCGCAAAGGCACGTACCCGTCCATCTGCACAAAGGGGTGCCGTCCCGCGTCCCGGAGCTGGGCGGCGGCAGCGGGAACCCGGGCCGTTTTCCGCCTTTTCCCCCTCATCAGACCGTGAGCACCCGGCTTGCGTCCTCAAAGATTTTGGCGTAGCCGGAGATGGTGGTGATGGCGGCCCGTTCCAGCTGCCGGTCGATGATCTTGTCGTACTCCACCATCACGTCCCCGGCCTTGACCATCTCCAGGGCGTAGTTCTTGTCCAGGCCGATGATCTTTCCGGCGGGCACGGCGGAGGTGCGCAGCACCTTAGCGCCCATAGGGGTGATGAGCTTGCCGGTGCCGTGGAAGTCCAGCCCCGCCGCGGCGTCCTGCATCTGGCTCATCCCCAGCAGCTTGGGCATGGTGTCCGCGCCCACCAGCAGGGTGTTGAGCTGATAGGGCTCAAAGCTGTTCCAGAAGGCCAGCAGGTCCTCATAGGCCAGGGTGCCCGCCGTCTTGACCGCGCTCTCCTGCGCGGCGTTGCCGTTGCCGTCGCCATTGAGGATGACGCTGATCGCGTCCTCCAGATGCATCCGCCCGATCTGTGCGCCGATCTGCCGCAGGGTGACGGAGAACAGGTCCAGCTTCTGGAACCGGATGGCCTCATAGGAGGCCACCAGCATCCTGCCCCGCTTGTGGAGCTTCACCAGGCTGTCCCGGGTGCGCACGGTGGTCTGAGGGATGGCCGCGCCCTCGGCCACCTGCTTGAGCTGCTTCTCGTCCTCAGGCACGGAGGTGATGGACCGGTAGTCCATCCCCTCAATCAGCGTCTCGGTGGCGGTAATATCCGGCAGGATGTTGGCCTCCTCCATGCCCACCTTCACCGCCCGGGCGATGTACTCGGGGAACAGCACCGCCGACTGTGAGGTGGAAAAGAACTTGTCCACCAGGTCGGAGCCCGCGCCCTTCACCCGGATGTCGAACCGCTTGAGCTGCCTCTGATAGGCGTCCAGCCCCTCCAGCGCGGTGCCCCGGTACTGTTCGCTGGGGTCCAGCTTCTCCAGCACCTGGGTAAAGGACTTCCCCGCCTCGTGGTACATGCCCTTTTCCAGCTTCAAATTGTCAAATCTCTGCGCCATCTTGATCTCCTCCCTTTCATCAATCAGAGCTTCACAACGGCGGATCTCTCACCCTCGTCCACCGTCAGCACCAGGCAGTTCAGCCCGCCGGCGGCAGTCTTGACGCCGCCCGCGCCGTCGCAGGCCAGCTCCTGCCGGCCCGCTTTGGGTGCGATGCCGGAATAGCTGACCTTGACCGCCCCGCCGATCTGGACGGCTGCCGCCCCGCCCCGCACGCCGCCCAGCAGCACGCCGCAGGGCGCGCCGCCGTCCGCGCCCAGGCCCACCGTGCCATTGCCGGTAAGGGCCACAACCGTACCGGGCAGCAGCGTTTCATCGTCCACCTGGAAGGTGGCGGCCACCTGTCCCACGCCTTCAAAACAGATATCCATTTCCATTCTCCTCTCATGCTGAATCTATAGAAAGCCCTCTCGGGCACTTCTACCGCACACTCAAAACGCGCTGCGCTCCACGAACCTGGCCGCGTTTCCGCCGCTGTCCTCCAGCGCCATCACAAAATAGCGGATGTCGTCCATCGCGTGGTCAAACTCCTTGCGCACCCGGTCCCCAGCCCCGTCGTCCTCCCAGCGGTACATGGCAAACTCCCTGGCTGCCGCCTCGCACCCTCTGCAAATGACGACCCTGCCGGACTTCAGCGCCTCCGCCGTCCGCCGGATGCCCTCCAGCACCCGGTTGTCCGCCTTCCGCACCCTCCAGCCCGCCCGGCGCAGCGCCTCGATAAAGCTGGCCGCGGACGGGTCCACAATGACCATCTCCACGTTCCGCCCCTCCGCCAGCCGTCCCAAATCACGCACATACTCCCCGTCGGTTTTCTGCCGTCCCTCCGCCCGGGCGTCGTAGTAGTATTCTTTTATCCGATACCAAATCCCATCCTTCTCCCCCCAAAGCCCAAAGGAAGCGGGATTTCTCGTTCCATAATCGCAGGAAATCCGCCACCGGGCAAATGTCCCCTCCGGCGCCTCCGGCATCCGGTCCGCGTCGAAGAAATCGTATACCAGCCCCTCCGCCGCCACCCACTCTCCCAGCACAAACCGCCGGTAGAACGTCCCCCGGAACATCCGCTCATACCGCGCCCTGGCCTCCGGGGCCAGCGCCGGGTTGTCCTCCATGATAAAGTGCAGATACAATGCGTTTTTCTCCTCTGCCCTGCAGATCCATTCTTTATAGAACCAGTGCTCCGGCCCGGCGGGGTTGCAGGAAAACCACAGCTTCCCGCCCTTCACCGAGCACCGGGCGCAGGCCTGCTCCACAAAGGACCTGGGCATCAGCGCCGCCTCGTCCAGCAATACCCCCGCCAGCGTCATTCCCTGAATCAGCGCCTGGCTCCGCTCGTCCCGCCCCCCGTAGAGGTAGAACACGTTTTCCCGTCCCCCGCCCCGGACAATCAACTCATTCCGGCTCACCTTCTCCTCCCACTGGAATCCCAGCCCCTCCAGCACCTGCCGGGCCTGCCCCAGCAGGTTCCGCCGCGCCCCGTTGATGGAGGCGGCGCACACCCCGAACCTCTGCCGCTGGAACCGGCACATGGCCCACAAGAAGAAGGACACGCTCAGCGCGAAGGTCTTGCCCGACCGCACCGCCCCGTCGCAGATGACAGCGTCGAATCCGCCGTCTCTCCACCACTCCAGCACCCTCCTCTGCTTGGGGGAAAGCCGCAGCCTTTTCACGTCTCATCGCCGTCCCCCGGCCTGGACAGCCCGTCCAGGAACTCCTCCAGCGCTCCGTCCCGGCGCTCCTCCACCAGCTCCCGCAGCATGGCCAGCACCCGCACCTTGTCCACAAATTTGGCCTCAAAGGTCCCATTCGCGTTCCGTTTCAGCTCCATCACCCCGGTGAGGTCCAGCTTATCCACCTGTGCCCCGTCCCCCGCCTCCAGAAACGCCAGCTTCACCACGTCGTTGCTTTTCCACCTGGCCAGCTTGCGCAGGCGGGCCACCAGCTCCTGCCGGAGCTTCTGCTCCTCTGCTCTCTCCTGTGTCCCCATTCCAAACCTCCTCGCGCCGCGGCGTTAAAAGGCCTGTTTTGTTGCCTGTTTCGGTGCAAGGCAAAAAAATTTCCCGGAGCAAAATTTTGCTCCGGGAAACCCTGCGCGGCTATCGCCGCTTCTTTGTTGTCACGCTCCGATTGGCCGCGCTGCAGGGTCGCTTTCGCTCCGACACGGGCAAAACCCGCCCCGCTTTGCGGCGGCTGGGCTTTTGCCCTCGCTCCGCTCCAAGCTCCCCTGCGCGGCTATCGTCGCGCTTCTATTTATGGTACTCCGACCCCTCCTGGATCTTAAACGCCCGGTAAATCTGCTCCAGCAGCATCACCCGGGCCAGATGGTGGGGGAAGGTCATAGGTGACATGGACAGCGTGGCCCACGCCCCCGCCTTGACGGACGGGTGCAGCCCATAGGACCCGCCGATGACGAATACCAGGTGTTTGGATGCATTGTGGCTCCAGGTGGAGATCATCTGGGCCAGCTCCTCGCTGGACCGCATGGTCCCCTCGATAGCCAGGGCAATGACGCTGGAATTTGGCGGGATTTTCGCCCGGATGGCGTCCCCCTCCTTTTCCATGGCCGTCAAAATCTCCCCCAGGGACGGATTTTTGGACAGCTTCTGCTCCGCCAGCTCCACGATATTCAGCTTGCAATAGCCCTTCAGCCGCTTGGCATACTCCGCCGCGGCCTCCTGATAGAACTTTTCCTTCAATTTTCCCACGCAAATGACCGTGACATCCACCATTATCCTCACCTCATCGCCGCTCAGTCCACTCAGCCGCCCTTCCGCCTCCGGCGAAAGCTCCGCCCGCCGTGAGCCGCGCAGCTTTAGGTCTGGGACGGCTTCGCCGCCTAAGGCGCCCCTGCTCCTCCGCGCCCCACAAAGCCAAAGATCGGCCCTGCGGAGGCCCCGTCATACCTCAAACCACTCAGTTGCCTCATTTCTGGGCGCGGCCAGCACCTCCACATCGCCGTCCCGAAGCCCCAGCCCATCCAGGGCCCTTCGTGCGGCCTCCAACGCGATATCCGGCCTGTTGTTCTCCTGGGACAGGTGGGCAAGCAAAATCCGCTCCGCCCCCTGCTCAACCGCCCAAGCGGCCAGCTCCCCGCCCATCTGGTTGGACAGGTGTCCCCGGTCCCCCCGGATGCGGTTTTGCAGGTGGATGGGGTACGGCCCCGTCCGCAGCATCTCCGGGTCGTAATTGAACTCGCCGATGAGGGTGTGGGCTCCCCGCACCCCTTCCCGGGCCTCCGGGGTAATCACGCCGGTGTCGGTACAAAGTGCCAGCTTTCTTTTCCCGTCCGTGACGGAAAACCCACTGGGGCAGGCGCAGTCGTGGCTGGTGGCGAACGTGCCGATCTCCACCCCCTGGACGGCAAACCGCTGCCCCGGCTCAAACACCCGGAACCGCTCCTCCAGCCCGCCCCACTTCCGGCACAGCTCATAAGCGGTGCCCTCTGCGGTGAACAGCGGCGCGTCCATCTGCCTGCACATCACAGGCAGGGCGGCCACGTGGTCGATGTGCTCATGGGTGATGAGCACCCCGGAGATATGACGCAGCTCCAGTCCCAGCGCCTTCAGCCCCTGGGAGATGCGCCGGGTGGAGACGCCCGCATCAATGAGGATATGTACCCGTCCGTCGCTCACCACCGCGCAGTTCCCCGACGAGCCGCTGGCCAGCGTGGCCACCTTTAACATATCAAATTCCCTCCGCGCTTTCTTTTTCTCAAGAACAAACCGGAAAGGGACGCGCCCTTTCCGGCGAAAGAACCGATTTTAAGTTTGGTCTAACGGGTCAGCCCACAGCGGAAATCTTTTCCCGGTCCGGATCAGGCACCTCCACGGCCCGGATATCCGCCCCGATGCCGGACAGCTTGCCGATGATATCCTCATAGCCCCGCTCAATATGCTTCACATTGGAGATCTCGCTGGTCCCCTGAGCAGCCAGCCCAGCGATAATCATAGCCGCCCCGGCCCGCAGGTCGCAGGCCTCCATGGGTGCGCCGGTGAGCTTCTCCACGCCCTCGATGATGGCGATTTTGCCGTCCACCTGGATTTTGGCGCCCAGCCTCCTGAACTCCTCGGTATAGCGGTAACGGTTATCCCACACGCCCTCCGTAATGACGCTGGTCCCCTTAGCCAGGCACAGCACCGCCGCGATCTGGGGGTGCATATCGGTGGGGAAGCCGGGGTAGAACATGGTCTTGATGTTGGTGCGCTGGAGGGGCCCATTGCGCCGGACGATGAGGCTGTCTCCCTCCTCCTCCACCTCTGCGCCCATCTCCACCAGCTTGGCGGTAATGCACTCCAGATGCTTTGGAATAATGTTGCAGACCCGCACCTCGCCCCCGGCGGCGGCCACAGCGGCCATATAGGTGCCCGCCTCGATCTGGTCGGGGATGATGGAATACTCCCCCCCCCGCAGCTTGTCCACGCCCCGGATCTTGATGACGTCGGTGCCCGCACCGGTGATCTCAGCCCCCATGGAGTTGAGGAAATTGGCCAAATCGACGATATGGGGCTCTTTCGCCGTGTTTTCGATGATGGTAGTGCCCTTTGCCAGCACAGCGGCCAGCATCAGGTTCATGGTGGCCCCCACGCTGGCCACGTCCAGGTAAATCTGGCTGCCCCTCATGCGCCCGCCCTCGGCGGCGGCGCACATATAGCCCTTCTCCACCTGTACCTCGGCCCCCAGCGCGGCCATTCCCTTGAGGTGCTGGTCAATGGGGCGGCTTCCAAAGTCGCACCCGCCGGGCAGGGGCACCTCCGCCCGGCCGAACCGGCCCAGCATAGCCCCCAGCAGATAGTAGCTGCCCCGCAGCTTTCGCCCCGCCTCATAGGGCACCGCCATGCACCGGGCCTCGGTGCAGTCCACCTCCACAGTCGTCCGGTTAATCATGCGCACGCTGGCGCCCAAATCCCGGAGAATATTCAAAAGCAGGTCCACATCGCTGATTGCGGGAATATTTTCAATGCGGCAGGGCCCTTCCACCAGCAGGGCGGCGGGAATAATACCGACAGCGGCGTTCTTAGCCCCGCTGATCTCGACCTTGCCATATAGCGGACGCCCGCCGTGAATCACATATTTTTTCAAATCAGCACCTCTGACTCCCGGCTGTACCGGTTTAATCGTAAAAAGGGGAAATAATTCCCCTGTTGTATCAATTTCATGCAGGGCGGCCCCGCCCGGACAAACACCGGGGGCCAGACTCCCTTTACCGCGCCGCGCCTGTCGGCGGCGTCTCTGCGCGTCTCTTCATTATAACACCACAGGTAAGTAAAGGCAACCAAAACTTTCATTTTTCCCGCCCGCCCTCGTGTTTTCTCCCAACCGACCATATTTTGCCCCCAGCAGGCCCAGATATTCCGGGAAAATTGTGAATTTTCTGCGATACCCCTTGCAAAATCCTGCGGACCGTATTATAGTATTTTTAGCACTCGATCTATTTGAGTGCTAAAACAACGTTTTCAAAAATTTATGATATACACGAGGTGCAAACAACTATGGCAAAGAAACAGTTCAAAGCGGAATCCAAGCGTCTGATGGACCTGATGATCAACTCCATCTACACCCACAAGGAGATTTTCCTCCGGGAGATCATCTCCAACGCCAGCGACGCCATCGACAAGCTGGCCTACCTCTCCCTCACCGACGACACGGTGAAGGCCAAGCGGGCCGACCTGCGCATCACGGTGGCGCCGGACAAGGACGCCCGCACCCTGACGGTGTCGGACAACGGCGTGGGCATGAGCGGGGACGAGCTGGAGCAGAACCTGGGCACCATCGCCCGCAGCGGCTCCCTCCAGTTCAAGGCGGACATGGGCGCGGACGAGAAGAGCGCCGCCGACATCATCGGCCAGTTCGGCGTGGGCTTCTACTCCGCCTTTATGGTGGCCGATGAGGTGACGGTGGTCACCCGCCGCCACGGCGAGGAGACGGCCCACCGCTGGCAGTCCGCCGGGGCGGACGGCTACACCGTCGCCGAGTGCGAAAAGGACGAGCCCGGCACCGACGTCATCATGCACATCAAGCCGGACACAGAGGACGAAAATTACAGCGAGTACCTGGAGACCGGCCGCCTCCAGTCCTTAATCAAGAAGTATTCCGACTACATCCGCCACCCCATCCGCATGGAGGTGGAGGACTACCGCCAGAAGGAGAAGCCGGAGGACGCCGGCGACGACTACAAGCCGGAGTGGGAGACGGTGGTGGAGGAAAAGACCATCAACTCCATGGTCCCCCTGTGGCAGCGTCCCCGCTCCAAGGTGGAGCAGGAGGAGTACGACCGCTTCTATCAGGAGAAGTTCGGCGACTGGCAGGCTCCTCTTGCCACCGTCACCACCTCCTCCGAGGGCACCGTCACCTTCAAGGCCCTGCTGTTCGTCCCCTCCGCCACCCCCTACGACTTCTACACCCGCGAGTATGAAAAGGGCCTGCAGCTCTACTCCTCCGGCGTGCTCATCATGGACAAGTGCGCGGACCTGCTTCCCGACTGCTTCCGCTTCGTGAAGGGCGTGGTGGACTCCCCCGACTTCTCCCTGAACATCTCCCGCGAGATGCTCCAGCATGACCGCCAGCTGAAAATCATCGCCACCGCCCTGGAGAAGAAGATCAAGAACGAGCTGGTCAAGCTGATGAAGGACGACCGGGAGAAGTACGAGAAGTTCTGGTCCGCCTTTGGCCGCCAGCTCAAGTACAGCGTGGTGGACAACTACGGCTCGAAAAAGGAGCTGCTCCAAGACCTGCTGCTGTTCACCACCTCCAAAGAGTCCAAGCTGGCCAGCCTTGCCGAGTACGTGGAGCGCATGGCAGAGGGCCAGGAGTTTATCTACTACGTCTGCGCGGACTCCGCCGCCCAGGCGGCCCGTCTGCCCCAGGTGGAGCGTATCGCGGACAAGGGCTGGGAGATCCTCTACCTGACGGAAGAGGTGGACGAGTTTGTCATGCAGGCCCTGGCCGAGGTGTCCGGCAAGAAGCTGAAATCCGTCTCCGACCCGGACGCCCTCCCCGAGACCGACGAGGAGAAGGCGGAGCAGGAGAAGCAGGCGGAGGAGAGCAAATCCGTCCTGGACTTTGTGAAGGAGACCCTGGGCGAGCGCATCAAAGAGGCCCGCGTCTCCAAGATTTTGAAAACCGCCCCGGTATGCATGACGGCGGACGGCCCCATGAGCCTGGAGATGGAGAAGTATTTCGCCAAGATGGAGGGTGCTTCCTCCTCCCCCATGGGTGCCATGAAGGCCGAGCGCGTCCTGGAGCTGAACCCCGCCTCCGCCCCCTTCGCGGCCCTCAAGGCCGCCCTGGACGCCGATGACAGAGACCGCGCCGCCAAGTACGTGGAGGTGCTGTACCACCAGGCCCTGCTCATCGCGGGCCTGCCCATCGACGACCCCGCTGCCTACACGGAGCTGGTCTGCTCACTGATGAACTAATCACCCCGGAGCGCTGCGCACCGGCACACTGTGAGCCGCCCCGTTGTCTTTTCCGATCCCCCGCCGGGCAGGCGGGGGATTTTTTATGAAAAGTCTGCAACCAATCCTCCCAAAGGACACTCTATATAGACAGAAACCGGTTTTCAAGCGCCCTGTAAAGGAAGTGAACGCCATGACAGACCCGGAGCTGACCGCGCTGTTCCTCGCCCGCTCGGAGGAGGCGGTCCCCGCCCTGCAGGCCCAATACGGCCCCTACTGCCGGGCCATAGCCGCTCAGCTTCTGTCCGACCGCCGGGACGTGGACGAGTGCCTGAACGACGCATGGCTGGCCGTGTGGCGGGCCATCCCGCCCGCGAGGCCGGAGCATTTCAAGGGCTGGCTGGCCGCCATCGTCCGCAACCGGGCTCTGGCCATAGGCCGGGAGAACAGCCGCCGCCCGCCCACGGCGGACGAGGCCGCCCTGGAGCTGGCCTCCTGCCTGCCCCCTGGGAGCGATCCCCTGGGCGAGGCGGAGTACCGCGCCCTGGCCCAGGCCGTCGAACGCTTCCTCCGCGCCCAGCCCAAGGACGTGCGCGCCGTCTTTCTCCGCCGCTACTGGTACGCGGACACGGTAGAGGGAGCCGCCCGCCGCCTGGGCTGGTCGGTGAGCAAAACCAAAAGCGTGCTGTTCCGCACCCGGAACAAGCTGCGCGCGCAGCTGCAAAAGGAGGGTTATCTGTGAAAAAAGAGCAGGTCCAAGACCTTATGAACGCCATCCCCCCCGACCTCATTGAGGAGGCCGATCTCCAGGCCCCCGCCAGGCGCCGCCTGCCCAGACCGGTCCGCGCGAGCCTCATCGCCGCCTGCCTGTGCCTGGCCCTGCTGGGCACCGCCTTTGCCGCCGCCCCGGAGGCCATGGCCGCCCTCATCGAGCGCCTGACCGTCCAAATCTCCCCTTCCGAGACAGACCCCGGCTATTCCGTCACCGGCGGACCCATGACCAAATACCCCCTCAGCGCCTTCAGCCCCGCCCTGATCGCCGCCAGCGAGGGCCGGGACGGCCCCGTTGTCAGCCTGATCTTTGACACCTGGGATGAGGTACAGGCGTTTCTGGGGGAGGACATCCCCTGCGTCTGGCCCGAGGACTGGGACACCGACTGGTTCCAGGTGATCCTGTTCCACACGGGATCGGAGGTGCTGTGGGGCGTGGACATCTACAGCACAGACATCAGCCGTCAAGCAACGGTCTATGTAGAGATCCGCACGGAGCTCTGGCAAGGCGAAAACGCCTCATCCGGCCTGGGCACTGTGGAAGGCGGCAGCATCACGCAGCTGCCCAGCTACTCCATGCCCAACGGGGCTGTGGCGGAGCTGGTCCAAGTCATTGATCCCGAGACAGTCTACCTTGACGGCACTCCCACCGGCTTCCGCCCTCAGCAATGCGCCGGCTACTTCATGCGGGACGGCATCCTGTATGATGTCACCGCCCACAGTCCCGTCCCCCCGCAGGAGAGCACGGAGACCCAGCTGAAAACCGTCCTGGACTCCTTCCCCTGACCGCCCGCATACGGCTTCTCAACGCCCCAGACAATCCGTCCGGGGCGGCTTTTTGCGCCGAAACCCTGTTCAGAAAGCCTAAAAGCGCCCAAAAGCGCCCGAATTTTTTGGCGGCAAAACGGGCTTGTATTTTTCAAGGAAATAGAATACAATAAGGGGAGCAAATGAAATAGAAACGGCAACCCTCTTGCCCGCAAAGAAAGGAAGGTTCCCATGAAAATACAAACCGAAAAGGGTCTCGTCCGCCTGACCAGCGACGTGTACTCCAACCTCACCGGCGCGGTGGCCACCAGCTGCTACGGGGTAAAGGGCATGGCGTTCCGCTCCCGGGCCGACGGCCTGGTGCACCTGCTGCGCCGGGAGTCCATGTCCAAGGGCGTGAAGATCGTCTACAACGACGACCAGTCCATCTCCATCTACCTCCACATCATTGTGGACAACGGGGTCAACCTGCTGGCCGTGGGCGAGTCCATCCAGAACGAAGTGAAGTACAACGTCCACCGCCTGACCGGGGTGGAGGTGCGCAGCGTGAACGTCTGCGTCGATTCCATGGTGATCGGCTGAGGCCGTGCAGACCAGACAGAAAGGATTATCCGAACATGGTAGATATCATTGACGGCGCGCTGTTTCAGCGCATGGTGATCCACGGCTCCGCCTCCATCAACGCCCAGAAGCAGGCCATCAACGACCTGAACGTGTTTCCCGTTCCCGACGGGGACACGGGCACCAACATGTCCCTGACCATCGGCACCGCCGCCGCCGAGGCGAAGAAGAAACCCGCCGACAGCATCGGCAAGGCCGCGTCCATCAACGCCTCCGCCCTGCTGCGGGGTGCCCGGGGCAACTCCGGCGTGATCCTGTCCCTGCTGTTCCGAGGCGTGTCCAAGGGTCTGAAGGAGAAGGACGAGGCGGACGGCGTGATCTTTGCCGCCGCCCTGAACGAGGGCGTGTCCGCCGCCTACAAGGCGGTGATGAAGCCCGCCGAGGGCACTATCCTGACGGTGTCCCGGCTGGCGGCCGCCAAGGGCGCAGAGGCCGCCCAGGAGAACAACAGCGTGGAAGCGGTGCTGGAGGCCGCCATCGCGGAGGGCCAGTCAGCCCTGGCCAACACCATCAACCAGAACCCGGTGCTGAAAAAGGCCGGCGTGGTGGACGCGGGCGGCAAGGGCTTTTTGTGCATCCTCCAGGGCATGCTGGACGAGCTGCGGGGCGTCCCCGCCCCGGAAGAGGAGGACGACTCTCTGCCCGCGAAGGAGTCCGCCGACTTTGCCGCCCTCACCGACGAGGAGATCACCTTTACCTTCGACACGGTGTTCATCGTCCGCAAAACGACGAACAAGTCCATTGAGCCCTTCCGCACCTACCTGAACAGCATCGGCGACAGCCTGGTCATCGGCGAGGACGACGAGGCGTTCAAGGTCCATGTCCACACGGACACCCCCGGCGCGGCCCTCAGCGAGGCCCAGAAGTACGGCACCCTGGAGCTGGCCAAGATTGAGAACATGCGCACCCAGGCCGAGGAGCTGGCCGCGGGCAAAAAGGCCCAGAGCACCGACGATCTGGACCAGGTCGAGGCGGAGCTGGAGTCTCAGGAGGCCGGGGAAGAGGGCGTCGCCGCCCCGGAGAAGAAGTTCGGCGTGGTGGCGGTGAGCGCCGGCGAGGGCATGGCCAGCGTGTTCAAGGACCTGGGCGTGGACGGGGTCATCTCCGGCGGCCAGACCATGAACCCCTCCACCGAGGACATCCTGCGGGAAATCGCCCGCACCCCCGCCGAGGTGGTGTTTGTTCTGCCCAACAACAAGAACATCATCATGGCGGCCCAGCAGTGCGTGGGTCTGGTGGAGGGCAAGGAAGTGGTGGTGATCCCCACCCGCACGGTGCCCCAGGGCATTTCGGCCATGCTGGTGCTGGACCCGGAGGCGGACGCCGAGACCAACGCCGCCGCCATGGAGGAGGCCCGCAAGAACGTGCGCACCTCCGAGATCACCTACGCCGCCCGCGACTCCGACTTCGACGGCTTCGAGATCCACGAGGGGGACTACATGGCCCTGGCGGAGGGCCAGCTGTTCGGCACGGACCGGGCCATCGACGGTCTGCTGGAGCGTCTGGCTAAGGCGGACTCACAGCAGAACGCCGAGTTCATCAGCATCTTCTACGGCGAGGACGTGACGGAGGAGCAGGCCAACGGGGCCCTTGCCATCTTCCAGAAGGAGTGCCCCAGCGCCGAGATCACCCTGCTGTCCGGCGGCCAGCCCGTCTACTACTATATGATCTCCGCTGAATAGAACCGATACGCATGTGCGCCCGGGTCAGAGACCCGGGCGTTTTTTCGCCATCAAAAAGTTTTTTCAGAAAAATGTAAAACGAGCTTGACACAAAATGTAAAGCGTGCTATACTCCATCTTGTAAAGCGAACTTTACAAATGCCGGAGGTGAACCACATGGATGTGGGTACGGCAGGCACGATTGCAGTCTTGCTGCTGGCGACGAGCAGCGCAGCCTTTGCTGCAAAAAAGAAAAAGAGCAATAACAATGGGAACGAGAACTAAAACAGCAGTCTTCACATCACTTCCATTGAGGAGGAACACAGATGGAGCAGTGTATTTGCGCCATAAGGAGGGATGACATGGAAAACCGGATCGCCGCCCTGCGCAAGGAGCGGCGCATTTCCCAGGCGGAGCTGGCGGAGGCGGTGGCCGTCACCCGGCAGACGATCATCTCGCTGGAGAGCGGGCGGTACAACGCCTCCCTCCTGCTGGCTCACAAAATCGCAAAGTATTTTGAAACCACCATTGAGGACATTTTTCTGTTTGAGGAGGAAGAGACATGAGGCGCAATCGTAATTGTAATTTTAATGTGAACCCCGCCTTTGCCATCGGCGTGACCCTGATGTGGGCAGGCGTGTTCGTCCAAAACGTGCTGGCGGTTCAGGGCGCGGCGCTGAGCGCGGCCCATCTGGTCTGCGGCGCGGGGGCAGGCATCACCTTTGTGGGCCTGCTGTACGGCTCTCCCAAGACCCGGCCCATATTTGACCGCTTCCACGCCTTCAAGCTGCGCTTTCTGGGCCGCAGCCGCGCCGAATAAGGAGGTCCCCTATGCTGATGCGCATGTTTGATACCTCAGACTACGACCGCGCCCTGCGCCGCCGCCGTCTGCTGAGCTTCGGCCTGCTGGCGGTGGGGATCACGGGATTGGTGTGCTACATTCTGCTGATCCATGACAGCGGTGTCCTGTCCGACTATGCCCGGGGCTTCTACCTGGGCGCGGCCAGCGGCATCACCCTGGGGGCAGTGATTCTCCTGACTCGGATGCAGTACCTGCTCACCCACCCGGAGGCCCGGAAAAGGGCCAAAATCCGGGAGCAGGACGAGCGGGAAAAGACCATCATCAACCAGTCGTTCCAGTTTGCCGGGATGTTCACCTTTTTTGCCTCCGCCGCCTCCATGTTTGTGCTGGTGGCGGTGAGCCGCGAGGCGGCTATAGCGGTGTTCTGCGTCATCGTAGTCTACGCCGTCACCTGGCCGCTGGCCAGCCTGTACCTGTCCAAAAAGCTGTGAGCGCCCGGTATCTCACCCTGGACATCACCCCGGAGCTGGCGGGGCTGGAGGTCAACACCCTCCTGCGCCGCACCCTGGGCCTGTCGGGCACGGTCCTGCGCCGGGTAAAGTGGCTGGAGGACGGCATCACCCTGGACGGCGTGCGGGTAAATGTCCGCGTCCGGGTGCAGGCGGGCCAGACCCTGTCCGTCCGCCTGACCGCACCGGGGCAAAGTCCGCTCCAGGAGGAACACCCTTCCGGTATTCCCCCCTGCGCTCCCTCGCCCCTGCTCTCCCAGCCGAACCCGCTTGGCCGGGCTTCGGCCGGGCTGGCCAGGGTGGTCCCGGCGGAGGGCCCGCTGGACATTGTCCGCGAGGACCCAGATCTCATCGTCCTGAACAAGGCCCCCGGTGTGCTGGTACACCCGGGCCACGGCCACTTCGACGACACCCTGGGCAACTTTTTAATGCGGCACTATCAGCGGGCCGGGGACGAATCCGGCTTCCACCCTGTCCACCGCCTGGACAAGGGCACCTCCGGCCTGCTGGTGGTGGCCAAACACGCCCACGCCCAGGAGAAGCTGAAAAGCCAGCTTCACACCGGGGCTTTCCGCCGGGTTTACCTGGCGGTGTGCGACGGCGCACCCCCCGCCCTCTCCGGAACAGTGGACGCCCCCATCGGCCCGGCGGACGGCTCCTCAGCAGTTCGAACGGTCCGGCCTGACGGAAAGGCCGCCCGCACCTGTTACAAAGTCCTGCGGGCCTGCGGTCCCCGTACACTGGTGGAGCTGGAGCTGGAGACGGGCCGCACCCATCAGATCCGCGTCCACATGGCCCACCTGGGCTGTCCCCTCACCGGGGACTTCCTGTACGGAATCGAAAACCGGGCGCTGATCTCCCGCCCCGCTCTCCACTCCGCGCGGCTGGAGATGACCCATCCCATCACCGGGGAGCGGCTGGTGTTCACCGCGTCCCTGCCCGCCGACATGGCGGCGCTGATTTCAAAGGAGGGACATCTATGAAGAAATTACAGCTTGCCAGCCTCATTGTACTGGCCCTCTCCATTGTCCTGTGGACGGCGGGCAGAACCTTTCTCCCCCTGCCGGACTGGGCCGTGCGTCTCAACGGCGTGATTCAGATGATAACGATGGCGCTGCTGGTCTTTGCCAGCATCCGGCGAAAGGTTAAGAATTGGTGAAGAACCACAAGGCTGTATTAACGTGTACTGCTATATATTATATCATGCTGTCTGATATCCGGCACCACAATGAGAAAGGAAGGAATAACCATGGCAAAAAGCGAACGTTTCCAAATCGTCCATCAGGAGGGCAACGGCCTGACCAAGGCCGTCCTGCAGGTCATCTTAGATACTTCCACCGGAGTGCAGTACCTGGCTTGGCACGATGGCTACGCGGGCGGACTGTGCCCTCTGGTGAACAAGGACGGCGGCCCCCTCGCCTGGGATACGAAATAGCTCTGAGGCCTCCCCCATAGGGGGAGGCTTTTTTAGACAAAAACAGCCATTTGGCTATGTCATCACAGCTCCATTCGAAGTAAAATGTATTTATCTTGTATACCTTGATGATACACGGCGGAAAGGGCCGGTTGCTGCCATGAAGAATTTACAAACAATCATTTGCTGCCTGTTTTTAATGATTGGCGTACTTTGCATTTTCTGTGCGGAACACATTACGTCTGTATTGCCCTATCTGCTGGGCACTGCAATGATACTTGCAGGAATCATACAGTGTGTGATCTATGCCAAAAGCAGAAGCGCCTCAGCGCAGAATGTCTCTGGACTGTCCTATGGCCTCGTGATGCTGATCATGGGCCTCGTGTTTGTTGCTCAAGGGGGCAACGCCTTAGGACCGATGGGGACAACATGGGCCATCATCGGAATCCGCAAAGCGTCAAAATCGCTGGAGCATGCCATTGAGCAGATACGGTTGAAGCAGGGCTTTTTCCTGCCCATTGTGGAGTTTTTTATACGTTTGACCCTGGCCCTTATCCTGCTGTTTGATCCCTTTGAAAAGTTTTCGACCCATATCGTCATTCTTGGCATTGAGCTGCTGGTCATAAGTGTCCGGCTGACCGGCCCTCATCTTTTGAGCGGTGATTATGCGGCGGAGTAGACGTTTGGCAGGCTGAGATCCTGTCTGTATCAAGGCCCGATTGAATGGCCTGACTGTTGGAGGCGGAAGATGGAAATCGGTGCTGCAGATATCGGCGGCGGTTCCTGTCCATAAGCCGAGAGCTTTTGACCGCCAAACTGCGGTCTGTTCCAATTTGTTTTAACAGTCATGACGGAAGCAGGATCGGCGGCACAGCACACCGCCGGTCCTGCTTTGCTCAGAAGTAGAACAGCTCCTCAAACTTTTTATCCAGCGCGATGCAAAGCACCAGCGCCAGCTTGGCGGTGGGGTTGAACTGCCCCGTCTCGATGGAGCTGATGGTGTTCCGGGACACGCCCACCAGCTCCGCCAGCTGCGCCTGGGACAGGCCCGCCTCCGATCTGGCCTCCTTGAGGCGGTTTTTCAGCACCAAACGCTCGTCCATCATGCCGCCTTCAGTAGGTCGTGCAGGTAGAATACGAAGAATACGACGCAGAAGGCCAGATAGAGCAGGCCCAGCAGCAGCTCGTGGCGGCGGCGGAGCTTGAAGAATTTCACCAGCATGGTAGTGGCCAGCACGCTGAAATACACCGTCCACACGGCAGGCTCCGTACCCTTCTCCGTGAGGAGACCCCGCAGGATGCTGATGATACCGCACATGATAATACCCACGCCCAGGGCGATGGAATTGGCCTTGGCCAGTGCGGCCTCCTCTACAAAGTCCCGGGCCTTGTTTTCCTCCCGGCTTTTCGCCAGAATTTCCTCTTTGTCCATGAGACGGACCTCCCAAACCATGTTGCCAAGTTTACTTGGTATGGCTATTATAGCACCGCCAAGTGTACTTGTCAACAGTGGTGCCAAGAAAACTTTGCAAAGGCGGACGCACACAGGGCAGTAAGCCCGGAATGCGCCTGGTCCGCAAAGAGGGCATCCCCCTCCCCCTGCGGGGACGGTTCCCGCCAGGATGTGCGGAAAGGGGAAGGGGCACACACACGTCAGTATGAACTGTCCCCGCAGGGGGAGGGGGATGTCCTCTGCCTGCACATAGCGGGGACGGTTCCCGTCAGGACGTGCGGAAAGGGGAAGGGGCACACACACGTTGGTATGAACTGTCCCCGCAGGGGGAGGGGGGATGTCCTCTGCCCGCACATAGGGGGAGGACCTAGTTCAGCCCGTCCAGATACGCCGCCACGTCAAAGGGCTCCAGCGGGCTGTCCTTGCGCAGGTACAGCGGGTGGTGGGGGTGGCCCGCCCGGGTCCGTTTCCCGGCGGAGAACCACCGGGCATTGCGCCGTTCCCCCACCGCGATCATGTCCCGGACGCACTGGGGGAGGTAGTCCCGCTTCTCAATGACCGCCCCCCAGGCCGCCCACACCGTGGGCGCGCCCTCCCGGTCCAGGGACAGCGCGTAGTCAAAGGCCCGCATGTTCTCCCTGTGGAGGGCGGCGTTGCAGGCGCGCTCCATGTCCTCGGGCCGGGTGGCCCGCTGGGCGTAGACGTTGAACATGATGAAGCTGTCGTACCCATTGTGCAGGGCCACCCGCTCCACCGACTTGAGGGTGTTGTCCAGGTCGCCCGGCGCGGCAGTGGAGGGGTTCACCCCCACACAGATCAGGGGCTTTTCCCCCCGCGTGCCCAGGATGTAACGATACTCTCCGTAATGATTGGGCACATAAAGCCATTTTGTAATATCGTAGTCCGGGGACGGGGCCAGCGCCTCCGCCAGAGCCTTGTCGAACCCGACCAACTCCAGCAGGGCGGTATCGCCGCTTGGAATGTGCATAAAATCACCTCAATAGACATTTTAGCACAAAAAGCGGGGGATAGGAAGCCCGGCTTGTGGGTAAAACACGGTTGCGGGTTTTTTCTGGTTGTGGTATGATACGAAAAGCAAATGGACGGAGGGATCGCGATGGATCAGCAAAAAAACCGTGCCATAGCCCCGGAGCACCGCCACCGCGTCGGCATGCGCATCATCAAGACGGTGGTCGCGGTGTTTTTGTGCGGAGTGCTGGCCTTTCTTCGGGACAAGTCCGCCCTCTACTCCATGTTTGCCGCCCTGTTCTGCGTCCAGAATTCCACGGGCAAGACCTTTCACTCGTCCATTGACCGGGCGCTGGGCACCCTGATCGGCGGCGTGGTGGGGGTGCTGACAGTGTACGCCATGGACACGCTGAACATCCTGCATATTGACCTGCTGCGCTATCTGCTGATGTCCCTGCTGCTTATCCCTGTCATTGAGCTTTGCCTGACCATCAAAAAACCGGGCTGCGCCGGCATGGCCTGCATGGTGGTCATGTGCCTGGTGGTGGACCCGGGAGACAGGCCCGCCATCGCCTCCATTGAGCGGCTGTTTGAGACGGTGGTGGGGGTGGTGCTGGCCAGCGGCATCGACGTGCTGCTGCCCTACCAGCCGGTGCCCCAGCCCGAGACCAAAAACACCAAAGCCCCTGCAGCCCAGGCTCAGACGGAAACCACGCCGGTCCAGACCCAGGCGGAAACCACGCCGCCCCAGGCTGAGCTGCCGGAGGACAGCGGGGAGGGGGGCAAATGACCTATCAGGACATCCATGCCGCCCGGTTTCTGTCCCGGCCCAACCGCTTCATCGCCCGGGTGGAGCTGGACGGCGGGGAGGAGACCGTTCACGTAAAGAATACCGGGCGGTGTAAAGAGCTTTTGCTTCCCGGCTGCACGGTGTATCTGGAGGGGAGCGCCAACCCCCAGCGCAAGACGAAATACGACCTGGTGGCAGTGGAAAAGCTCCGCCCCGGCCGTTCACCCCTGCTCATCAACATGGACGCCCAGGCTCCCAACCGGGTGTTCGGGGAGTGGATGGCGGCCGGGCTGGGCGTAGAACTGGGCCTGCCCAAGCCCGACCTGCTCCGCCCGGAAACCCCCCGGGGGAATTCCCGATTTGATTTCTACTGGGAGGCATTAGAAACGATGGGGCCCCCGCAAAGCCGTCTTTCCGGCTTTGTGAGGAGAGGAGGAGCAAGGACGCGAGATGAGGAATGCCCGACAGGGTGTTCCGAATCAGAGCGGACTTTGCTCCGACGAGGTTTTGTAGAGGTGAAGGGCTGTACCCTGGAGGAGGACGGTCGGGCCCTGTTCCCCGACGCGCCCACCCAGCGGGGGGTGAAGCACCTGCGGGAGCTGATTGCCTGCCGCCAGGCAGGGTACGAGGCGGCGGTGTGCGTGGTGGTCCAAATGGAGGGCATGGCGGCCTTCTCCCCCAACGACCGCACCCACCCGGAATTCGGCGCGGCCCTGCGGGAGGCGGCGGAGGCCGGGGTGAAGGTGCTGGCGGTGGAGTGCGCCGTCGCCCCGGACCGCCTGACCATGACCAGGCCGGTACCGGTGGTTCTGTGAGTACATCAAAAGCGGGAGACGCGGGGGCACGTCTGTCGCTGCTGGCCATCGCCGACGGCGGCAAGCTCTTTTGTGACCCGAAGACCGTCCGGCGCATTGCCGCCATCTGTTTCCTGCTTCACCTGTATGCCGGAACGGCTGCCCGAGCTGCTGAAGCCGTCACCGAAGGGGCAAAACCCAGGGAGTATAGCCAGTCAAATGGGGGAATCGTCACAGGGCAACAGCATTTAAGCTTTCGCAAATAAAATTTGCAGGAAACGGTCAGGGTCAATGGCGGCGGAAAAGCGTTTTCGCTTCATGCTGACCCTAGGGCCGAAGTCGGCGTGTTTGCAGAGAGCGAGGGCGGTCTTACGCAGGACGTTTAAATTCAAAGGAGACATATCTTTCCTGGCCCTGGAGGAATCTTCCTCAAAGATAACGTCCAAGGCCCAATGAAGCTGATTCTCAATGGACCAATGTTTGCGTACCGCGTAAGCAAAGCGGTCTATATCCGTCAAAGAAGTAATGAAAAAGCGGGTATCTGTGCTGGTTACACCATTTCTGATTACAGTGGAACAGACGGAACCAACTGCTTTCAGCCCTGCCCACTCAGTCTGTTCCAAAAGCCAGGATAAATCCGTCAGCAAACGGTACAATGTCATTAAATTAAGGATTTCCTGCACCTGAAAAAAGCGCCCACCACCTTTTGAAAATGTAAAAGGTGGTGGGCGCTTTTTTATGGCTCATATGTTGTTAAAACATCGGAAACTACCCGAATTTACTTCCCCATAGCACGGTACAGGAAGGTGACAATCTGTCCACGGGTACAGGTAGCAGCGGGGGAGAAGTTACCGCCGCCCGTTCCGCTGGTAATCTCGTTTTCCACCGCCCACGCTACAGCCTGTGCATAGTCCGCATTGACGGGAACATCGGTGAAGCTGGCCTTACTGGAAGGCGCGGGGCTTCCGGCTGCCTTCCACAAGTATTCCACGGTCATGGCGCGGGTGCAATCAGTGTTTGCTCCGAAGGTGGAGCCGGATACCAAACCCTTTTCAGCGGCCCACAGAGCCGCTTTATAGAAGTAATCGGTGGGCTTAATATCCATCCGTGAACGGGTTCGCCGCTGTCGGCTCCGGTGAGCCGTTAGCACGCCACAAGAAGGTCAAAATCTGCGCTTTGCTACAAGTCGCGTCGGGGAAGAAGGTAGTCTTGCTGGTGCCGCTGGTAATTTGCTTTTCCACCGCCCACAAAACCGCGTCCGCGAAGTAGTCGCTTTCTTTCACATCGGTGAAGCCGCCAACCATGGAGTTAACAGGAGCGGAGGGCATAGATGTCCCATCTACGGCAATACCCCGCTCACGTAAAATATCTGTGATTGTTTTTCCGGTAGGCGTGGGAGATGATAAGGACATTGCTTCTACGTCGTAGCTCTTGACATTGAAGAAAAGCTGGTTCCAATCTACTGCGTTAGGATATGGATAAAATATTTCATGTCCGCCGTTCGTTTTGAGATAGGCTCTGCCATCTTCCCCAATATAGGCCAAATCGTGGTCAAACGAGCTGTATACAGTTCCATTAGAATCCACAATGCCCATAGTGAGATACCCCTCCGCATTCGATATATCTCCCGCACCATGAACACCTTCATAGGCTGCGGAGGGAAAACCACTTTGGACTGCCTGTTGGCGGTACAATTCATTTCTGGGAATCGCTACAGCAAAGTAGCCATCACTGTAGGAACGGATTCCAGCATAAATGGATGGAAGAACCTGTTTGCCATTTCCATCAACAGCACCATAACAGAACGGCGCTGTCCTAACCCGGAACATATCCGAACCAAGATAGGAAATGCCGATTTCCCTTTGACAGGGAATAACGACCCCTACTCCATATTTATAAACACCATAAGACCAATAGCAGGTGCCGCTTGAATCTCTATGCCCTTCTTGAATACGATAATATCCGTCTTGCATATAGTCAATGATGCCGTATGTTTTGGGAGACAGAAGCTCTTGAAAATCCCAATCATACAAGCCAATGCTGCTTCCAAGAATAAATTCTTCCTGTACACTGTTATAGCTGTCTGTATTTCCGTTCCTGGCCATTGACTTAATCAAAAATGTCCGCTTGTCATAATTCGCATAAGCAATGGAACCAGCAGAGGGAGGGAACAATTCAACGCCGCTAGTCGTATAAACCCCGTACCCCAAGTCTATCCATACACCGCGGCTATCCTTCTGTGTTCGGTCACTCCGTCTCGCAACAATCCGGTTTTCTCCAATATATTCAAGACTGGTGAATTCTGCCGGGAGTACGATAGTCCCTGTATTGCTTTTCAACCCCAAATACTCTTTAGGCATGGCGAAACCGAGAGATCCACCAATTTGAAATACTTCTTTTTGTGAAAATACAGTTAAACCTGTTGCTTGTTCAAATGCGTCCTTGCTAGAAGCATTAATTCCATCTAATGGAAACATTTGCTGGCTTCTCCATGTAGAAGCTCCAAAATCCGACGCATTTTCATAGGTGGTCGTCGCTGCAATCGCGGGAACGGTCAACCCCATACATAGCGCAAGAGCCAACACAAGGGAAAACAATCTCTTTTTCATTTACCTTCTTCCTCTCAAATTTAGTTTCCAACGAAGCCCCGAAGGGCGGACGGGGGACACGCCCCCGCCCGGGGCTTTCATTGGAAACATATAGCGGTGCCGAGTTTTGATAACTCAACACCGCATTGAAATGCACGCACAGCAAAATCCGTGTTCAGCCTTGAAATTATGCGCTGAACCGGATATAATGCTTTTGTGGTGCGATACTATTCGCTGTGCTGAGTGGCGCGAACACTCGTACAGGGCCGCAGGGTGTTACCAGCACCTTGCGGCCTGCCGCATATTTGTTTCCAAAAGCAATTTTAACTGATAGCGGCAAAAATTGCAAGGCCTTTTCCTCGAAATTTGGAGAAAACGGAAATTCCCGCCTTTTTGCTGTCATGTTCCGGACTTATTGATTCTATTAAGCAATATTTTTTGATTCTTGCGGCTTTTGGAAATAGCCGCCTATTTTTATATCATTTTGCAGACAAGTTGAGATTGTTGCTTTTCCTTAACTAAATGGTATTTTTTGGAGCGGAATCTTGCAGAAAAACAGGGGGTGCAAAAATACTTTTACAACATTTTTTGAACAAGTTTTATTTTAGTTGTAAACGTGACTTTTACTCCAAATGAAGAAACGGACTGTTTTTTGCTGCATTTATCGGACATGTTGAAATTTTAGTGATACGCAAATCTTAAAAGTGGATTTTCCTGCCGTTAAGTTATCGCGGCACATTTTTTGAAAAATCCCGCGATTTGGGCTCTAAAATCGGCCTTTTCAAAAAATAATGCCGCGAAGGAGGGCGGGAGTTCAACCCCCGCCCCCCGTTTTTTTGGAACTAGGACTTTTTTGGCTGCGATACGGTAGGTGAACCAGCTGAAGCCCTTCGCCCGAAGGTTTCGTTCGTCCTGCCGCCCCGGTCGAATTGGAATGGTGTTGCGGCTAATTTCGCGCATGACCGCTCCCCCGGTCATGGCCGGGTCACTGAGAGCCTGTTTAAAAACTTTTGACAAGATGTAGAAAGAAGCGGATAATAAGGGAAAAACAGGCGGGAGATGAGGTTGGGATGCATCAATATCCAAGCGACATCAATCGGGAAGAATACGAGCAGATA
>CATKZW010000025.1 GCA_949841465.1 uncultured Oscillospiraceae bacterium | reverse complement strand
TTTTTGGCTGGCTCGACAAATTCCGCAGACTTTGGAAAAATTGTGAACGCAAACTCTTTATTTCTGCTCAGATTCTTACTTTTGCCCTCATTGCCATCCTTATTAGAAGATTTTAAACAGGCTCTTAAACAATCGCGCCTATATCGGCGAGTACCGCTATGGCGATATTGTCACACCTGACGGTATGCCCGCCATCGTTTCCAAGGAAGTGTTTGAAGCGGCGCAAAAGCGGCTGATACAGAACAAGCGGCAGGGGGGCCAGCGGGCGAATGGCCTGACCCCGGAGGAAGTCCCGCGCTTTTGGCTGACGGGCAAACTCTACTGCGGGAAGTGCGGCACGCCCATGCAGGGCTGTTCCGGCACGTCAGGCCATAAGGGAGCGAAACACTATTACTATGCCTGCGGCGCGGCGAGAAAGAGAAAGTGCTCGTTGAAGTATGTGAAAAAGGATAAAATCGAGGCTATCGCCTGTTTCATGCTGTCCCAATGCCTGAAGGATTCGGAAATGCTGGCCTCTCTGGCGGTGGACGTGGCGGAATACTATAAGAAAGAGCATGAGGACACGGGTTTATATCGAAGGGCTGAAAACGGAGCGGGCCGCGGCAGAAAAGGCCCTGAACAACCTTGTGCGGGCAATCGAGCAGGGTATTTTTTCCGAAACGACGCAGACGCGCCTTTTGGAGTTGGAGAGCCGGAAAAAGGCGCTGACGGAAGCCATTGAGGCGGAAGAAATCAAACAGGCAGTGGCAAAGAACGCTGCTTTATACCCTTCACTTCGGGCAGATCGACCCTCAAAAGCTGCTGGACGCGGCGATGGCGAAGGCCAGTGACTCCGGTACAACGGTGAAAGAGGTGCTGCAGCAGACGGACTACGATCTGCCGGAGGTGGAGAGCCATGTGATGGTCAACAAGGCCAACTGTGCTGTGGTCACCTACACCGCCATCTTCGGCAGCGAGAAAGCCCCAGAGGAGTCCAAGGCCCCGGACGGCGATTCGTACCCGGATCAACAAAGTAAAACCAACCCCATCAAACCGGCAGACCGCAATGCGGTCTGTATGACATCCTCCATGAAGCTCTGGCAATGTCCGACCAGGACATCCTGTCCCTGGGCTTCAATCTGCCCCAATGCCGGGAACAGCTCCAGCATGGAAAATCTGAACAAAAGAAGAAAAGGGGGAACCACCATGAGAGATAAGTACATCCTGACCGCCGAGTCGGTCACCGAGGGCCACCCGGACAAACTGTGCGATACCATCGCGGACAGCGTCCTGGACGCCTGTTTACAGAACGACCCCGCCGCCCGTGTAGCCTGCGAGGTCATGGCCACCGCAGGGAAGATCATCGTGGCCAGGGAGATCACCGCCAAGGAGCTGCCGGACATCCCCGCCATTGTCTGCCGGACTGTGCGGGAGGCGGGCTACGGCGGCAGCGACTATGAGGTGGAAGCCGTCACCCACGACCAGAGCGGCGATATCGCCGGCGCTGTTTTCCAGACCACGCAGATGGGCGCCGGCGACCAAGGCATCATGTACGGCTATGCCTGCAACGAGACGGTGGAGCTGCTGCCCATGCCCGTGGTGCTGGCCAATCGGCTGACGCTGCTGCTCACCAACACCCGCAGGACGGGGAGCGTCCATGGCCTGGGGCCGGACGGCAAGGCACAGGTGTCCGTGGAGTACCAGGGCGGCAAGCCCCACCGGATCGCCGCCGTGGTGGTTTCCGGCCAGCACGATGCGGACAAGGACATGGACGAGCTGATAGCTTTTCCCGGAAAAAGCTGGTATTGACAAAAACCATATACTGTAGTCACTGTGGCGCGGTATTTTCCCGTAAAGAAACCAAAAAAGGCTGTATAACATGGGCTTGCAGGACGCACAATTATCAGGCGCAAGGTTAACCTTCAGCTGTTCCGTCTGCTCCAGAAACTGAGGCAGGCCGTCCACGGCAAAATTGTCTGTATCGGTTACCATTTTCTTCGCCGGGGCTATGATGATGCGCATGGACAGACCCTCCTAAAGTTCCGATCCGTTTATTTTTTCCTGGGCAGCAGGCAAGTCCTCTGGGCCGGCGGGTTCGGCTTTTTGGGAGAGGAATGCTTCATCTCTCATAATCTCTCGTACCATAATATTACGCCTCAAGTGTATCCTTCCCACAGCGGGAAAGTTGTGTTATATTCAATAAAATACCATATACGGTTAAGAAACGCAAATCACTGTTGAGAAAAGGAGTTACCTGTTCCAAAATTAAACCACCGGTTCAATGACAAACCGCTTCTCAGCCTGCCTGGCGCTTGTTTTCTCCCCAGCTGGGTTAGCCGATAAACATCTGCGTCCAATAATTCCCGCTGGCGCAATAGCCCACGCCGATCTGCATATAGGAGGCGTTGAGGATATTGGCGCGGTGGCCGCTGGAATTCATCCAGGCGTTCACAACGGCGGCGGGCGTCCTCTGCCCGTAGGCGATGTTTTCCCCGGCGGAGCGGTAGGAGAGGCCGAAGGCCCGGATCATTTGGAACGGGCTGCCATAGGTGGGGCTGGTATGGGAAAAGTACCGGTTGTCAGACATATCCTCCGACTTATACCTGGCGATCCGGGACAGCTCCCAGTTTGCCGTCAGGGGCTTCAGCCCATTTTCCGTGCGGATTTCGTTCACCAGACGGATCACTTCATTTTCGTAATTGAGGACCGTGTCTGAAACCTGCGGTATGCTCAGAATCTGCCCAGGGTAAATCAGATTGGGGTTGGCAATCTGCGGGTTGGCGGAAATGATCTCGCTGGTGCCCACCTGGTATTTGACCGCCAGCTTCCACATCGTATCCCCCTGGACCACGGTATGGCTCAGGCTGGACGCGGACGCGGATACGGTGAGCGTTGCGGTCAGAAGGGCGGCGGCCGCCAGTGCGGTTAGTTTTTTCATGGTATGTACCTCCTAATGCGGTTGGGATTTGCAGGGACAAATGGATTGTAACCGTTTTGTAACTATTTTGCAAATGTAATTCCTGCCACCGGCATCCCCTCCCAGCTCCCCTACAAGGGACGGCTGGTGGTGACGGGTGACCTTCATGCCATTCAACGTGCTGGAAGGCTTCGACGAACTGCCCGGCAAATCTGAAAAGCTGAAAAAGCTGCGTGAACTGGGGTTTTGCCCCTGCAAGCACATGATCTCGAAGCGAACCCTTTCTGCTCAGCCGGGTGCTGGTGCCCAAGCGAAACATGATCATCCCCCACATTGAGGGGCTGTCCGAGGCCAAGCTGGAAAAGCTCATCGCCATGGACATCCCCCTGATCGGCCGCACAGCCAGTAAAACGCTGGCCCAGCGGTTCCACAGCAGCCTGGACGAGTTCGAGAGCGCGGTGATCCATGAGTTTGACTTCACCCAACTCCCCCTGGACGAATTTCTGACCGAGTTAGGCGCCGAAGAGGTGGATGAACTCGCTAAACGGCTTTATTAAGCCCCTGTGTGCTTTAGCGGACAAAGGCGCGCTGTCAGCCTATGAGCTCTATCACTATGCCTAATATAAGTGGTGCCGTTCCCATCCGGAGGCTGTGACCGCCTGTCAGACTAGCTGCAGTAGTTGGAAAGTCAACTCCTGTCTTTGAGCGCGTCAGTGGCAGCTACTTCTCCGCCAACCCTGCAGTCAGGATTCCCCCTAATTCCAGGATCGCAGAGGCGATTTGTTCCGGCGGGTCAACGCAGCCGCATAACATCCAATGTTCAATGACGCTGCTGATGCCGCCGGTCAGAAAAGCGTAACATATCGTTTTTTTGCCATCGTCCCATTGCCGCTCGGGCGAGATCGATATGTATAAATTCAAATATCGGTAGCCCCGCTGTACGGCCTGACGGATAAACTCCTCGCGGCCGACGTCCGAAGCTGCCAGCTTAAACGTGTCGGCATTATCTTTCAGGGTTTGCAAAACGGCCAGGAGGACAGACATTTCCCCATTTTCCTCCATATCAAGGATCAATTCATCAAGCTGGGCCAGTGCTTCCTCCTTGAGCTTATCCAGCAGGTCATAGCAGTCCAGGTAGTGTTTATAGAAGGTGCTCCGATTGATTTCGGCGCGATCACAGATCTCCCGTACTGTGATTTTGCTCATGGGCTTCTGCTGCAAAAGCTCTAAAAATGCTTTTTTAATAATCATCTGGGTGTAGCGAACGCGCGGATCACATTTCATGTCGGTGCTCCTTTCATCAACAGGACAAAACGGTGTGTCGCTAAACTCAACATGGTCTGAAATATTGACGGTTGCCCCTGGTGGCGAGAGTTATTATACTGTGATTCAGCATCAAAATCAATACTTGATGACAAAACAGTCAAATGTCTTATTTTGCTGCACCAGACGCATAAATAGGCAGGCAAGGAGGATTCAATCATGGGAGAAATGATGAATTTCAACAGCGTTCAAGGGAAAGCGGTAATCGTGACTGGTGCAGGCAGCGGCATCGGGAATGCGATTGCCGGTGTCTATGGCGCGCATGGAATGAAGGTGGTCTGCGCAGACCGCGACAGTGAGCGGGGGCAGGCGGCAGCAGACGGTATCTGCGCCAACGGCGGCGAGGCGGTCTTTGTACAGACCGATTGCAGAAGCGCGGATGACATTCGCCGTCTCGTGGAAACCGCTGTGGAGCGCTTTGGCCGGCTGGATGGCATCGTCAATAACGCCGGCATCGGTATGGGCGGCACGCCGCTGCATGAGTACGGGATGGAGGACTACGACAAAATTTTCGATCTCAACAGCAAAGGCGTATTTGCCGGGATGAAATACGGCGCCGAAGCGATCTTCAAATCCCATAGTCACGGAGGATTTATCATCAATGTGGCTTCTGTGGCGGGATTGGTGCCCCAGAAAGGACAGGCGCTGTATACGGCCACCAAATACGGGGTGATCGGCATGACCAAAGCGGCAGCGCTTGACTACGCCATGTACGGCGTCACGGTCAATGCCATCTGTCCCGGCTACACAAAAACCAGCATCTTTGGGAACGCGCCCCAGCAGGCGATGGATTTTTTTGCCCAGGACTGTCCTGCCGGCCATCTGGGCGACCCGGCGGAATGTGCGGCGCTGGCCCTATTCCTCGCCAGTGATTTGGCCCGGTATATTACAGGGGCGGCTATTCCGGTGGACGGAGCCCTGAGCGCGGGGCATCAGAACGTATCCAGCTGGAAGCATCCGGAGCTTGTGAGCGTCGAAAATATGGGCGCAGACAGCACCATAGCAGGAACGCATTGAACGCCTGAACGGGGCAAGCGGTTTGATGCCGCTTGCCCCGTTTGTTGTTGATGGGCGAAAAAGGTTATGCGGTCAAAGGGCAAGGCTGTGCGTTTGCCGTTTCTTAGTTATGTAACAATATGTATAATTACAGCCGGGCATTTTAGGGAAGCACCAAGATCAACGCCCAATGTCAAAACAGGCAGACGGCTTATTTCCGCGCATATCTGCGGCAGCGGCGGAGCAGATTCCGCCCACCGGGCGTTTGGGCTGCATCCTATGCGCAACAGGGGAGGAATCGGTATTGAACCGTATCGGAAAAACAAGGAGCAGGATGGCGCTGGGGAGAGCCGCCAGCATACTGCTGGGGTTCATCCTTGCATTGTCCTGTTTCCCGGTTCCCGTCCATGCCGCTGGCCAAACAGCTCCGTTGTCTGGCATTAGGGACGGCGACCTGGTCTATTTCGGCACGCCGGATGACGCAACCCATTTTGACGGCGCATGGCGCGTGCTGGATTCTGAAAAAACAAACGCTGGCGAGCCGGGGATGTTCCTTCTCAGTGAAAACCTGATTGGAGGCGATACCGGCGGCGGAGTCTTTTTCCGAAACGAGCGCGACCCGAAAAGCAACGACTATCAGGGCAGCGATGCGCAGAAATGGTGCAGCCACTTTCTTGAAACGACTTTTTCGGAAGCTGAGAAGGCTGCAATACTCCCTACCTATAAGTCTGACGCGGCTTTTGCCAAAGAGCATATATTCGAAACGCCATTTTCCGCGGCAGATAGTGGTGGCGGGATGCGGGCGGTGGTGAACTTCGACGCGGCCGAGCATATTTTGGACGGGGACAAGATATTCCTCCTATCAGCGGAGGAAGCCGACAGCATCAGATATGGCTTTGATGGCAATGCGGCCCGGGTCGCAGGCTTTGATGGTGTTGCGGCCAGCTGGTGGCTGCGCTCCCCACATGACCCCAGCTTCCCCATTGATGTGGGTATTGTATTTTTCAACGGATGGCTCCTGGATTTTTTTGAAAACCAGGATAACGTGTTTGGCACCGGCCCTGTATATATGCGCCCTGCGCTTAATATCGACCGAAGCAAAGTGGTCTTTGCCGAAGAAGTGGCAGAGGGCGAGTGGGTCCTTGTGTTGGAAGGGGAATCCCCTGATGGAACCGCTGTGGAGCGGTACCGGTTTGGTGCGCGTGGGGAAATCCAAGAGAACCGCGCCGCGTTTAGGCCGCTGTGGATCATAGGGGGCGTTGCAGTATTATTCATCATCGTTATTATCGCAGTGATCGTTTTGATGATTCGAAAGATAGGGGCAAGGCGCATTAGGAGGCGGAAGGAGAGCCCGTGACGGAACTGTTTCTGGCTGATTATGATAAGGGGGAATTTAAATGAAAAAGAACTGGTTCAAACGGGGCGCCGCGCTGCTTCTCTGCGCAGCCTCCATCCTCGCGCTGCTGGCCGGGTGCGACAGCGGAGGGGATGCCACGCCCAGCCCTTCCGTTCCTGTGGAGGGGGAAGCCACTGTTCCGGACCGGGGCGCGCCCGACCGCTCCGACCTGCTGTATCTGGACAGCATTGAGGGCTGCAAAAAGACGGACTGGACGGCTGACTGGATCTGGACGGAGGGCTGTTCGGAGGACAGCTATGTGGCCTTCCGCAAGACCTTCACCCTGGACCAGGCCGTCCCCTCCGCCACGGCGTTCATCTCCGCCGTGGACAAATACGTGCTGTGGGTTAACGGGGAGCTGGTGGTGCTGGACGGTTCACTGAAACGGGGCCCAACCCCCTACGACAGCTACTATGACACGGTGGAGCTCACCGACCTGAAGCAGGGGGAGAACACCATCGCCCTGCTGGCAGCCTTCAACGGCCGCTCCGGGGACGGCTCCATCGTCCCCGTCCTCCTGGACGAGGAGGGGGACGAGTACACCCAGGCGGGGCTGATTTTTGAAATGGATGCCGGGGGCGTATCTATATGCTCGGACAGCTCCTGGAAGGCCGCCCGCCACACCGGCTACAAGAACCGGGTCACCGCCGGGGCGGACTACCCCGGCTACACCCAGTCCTCCATGCTGGCTGAGCGCAATGTCTACTTCGACGCCCGGGACGACTTGGGCGAGTTCATGGCCGAGGGCTATGACGACAGCGGGTGGGAGAGCGCCGCGCTGATTGCCAAGGCCGGGGACATCCCCTTCGGCGACCTCTATTCCGCCATGATTGCCCCCATCAAGTTTGAGGAGATCACCGACTTCGCCAACGCCGGGGACTATGTGGGCAGCGCCCTGGCCCAGGACACCACCCTGGTGCTGGAGCTGCCGGGCAACATCCAATTCACCCCCTATTTCGAGCTGGAGGCCCCGGCGGGCAAAAAGCTGACCTTTTACACCGACACCTACACCGACAAGCAGGATATGCCCAACTTCAAGGACACCTATGTCACCGCCGAGGGGGCCCAGCGCTATGAGAATTATCCCTGGCGCAGCGGCTCCAAGCTCATCATCGAGGCGGAGGCCGGGGTGACCTTCACCCGGCTGGGCTACCGCGTCAGCGGCTTCAACGGCGAATGGGCGGGGGCGTTTAGCTCCTCCGACGCGGGGCTGGACCAGCTGTGGCAGGAATCCCTCAACACCCTGGCCATCTGTATGCGGGACACCTATATGGACTGCCCCGAGCGGGAGCGGGGTCCCTACATGGGGGACGCCTCCAACCAGATCGACGCGGCGCTGTACAGCTATGACCAGGCGGGGCTGGACATGACGAAAAAGGCCATCCTGGCCTGCGTGGCCTGGACGCGGACGGACGGGGCCATCCCCAGCCGGGCCCCCAGCGTGAAGCCCCAGGAGATCCCCAACCAGAGCCTGATTTTCATGACCAGCGTATACCACTACTGGCTCCACTCCGGCGACCGGGAGACGGCGGCGGCCTACTGCACCGCCTTCCTCAACTACCTGAAGCTGGTGGAGATGGAAAACGGCCTGCCGGTGTACCGGGAGGGCTCGTGGACGTGGAACGACTGGGGGGATTGCATCGACACCCAGCTGCTCCAGGCGGGCATCTACTACTATGCCCTCAACGTCACCAAATCCATGGCCGACGAGCTGGGCGTCACCGAGGACACCGAATTCCTCACCGAGCGGATGGACGCCATGAAGGAAAACTGGCGGGCCGCCTACTACACCGAGGAGGGTTTCAAGAGCCCGGACAGCAAGTATGTGGACGACCGCGCCAACGCCATGCTGGCCCTGTCCGGCCTGGCAGGGGAGGAGGACTACGCCCTCATCACCAACGTCATCATGAACACCTATGAGGCCAGCCCCTTCACTGAGAAGTACGTGCTGGAGGCCCTGTGCGTCATGGGACGGACGGATCTGGCCCTCCAGCGGATGCGGGAGCGCTACGCCCCCATGCTCCAGGACGAGTACGACACCCTGTGGGAGACCTTCGACGGGGAGACCGGCACCGTCAACCACGGCTGGACCGCCGCACCGCTGTACATCCTGTCCAAGTACGCCGCCGGCGTCCGCCCCACTGCGGCAGGGTTTGAAGAATACGAGATCGCACCCTGCGCCGCCCTGGACAGCTTTGACTGCACCGTCTGGACGCCCAAGGGGGAGATCGGCGTGAAGCTGGAGACCACGGCGGAGGGGAAAACGCTCACCGTGAACGCCATCGACGCCGCAGGGACGATCATCGTGCCGGAGGGCATGGGCACGGATATCACCGTCACCGGCGGGGACTGCCGGGTGGACGGGAACCAGGTGGCCGTCACCCAGGCTGGCGAGTACATCCTCACCATCCAATAGGACTGCACAAAAGGGCGGGGCCGCATAAGCGGCCCCGCCCTTTTGTGCTACGCAGTTTTATCACTGTTTTTCCCAAGGGGAAAACGGATGGTGAGGAAAAACATATTGTCCACAACCCTGATATCCATTGTGCCGCCGTACTGCGCCGCGATATACTGGATGCTTTTTGTGCCGAAGCCGTGGCGGGAGCTGTCCCCCTTGCTGGTGGCGGGCAGGCCGTGATCCAGCTCCAGCCTGCCGCTGAAATAGTTGGATTCTTCGACCACCAGCGCGTCCTTTTCCTCCCAGCAGGAGAGGGAGATCACCCGCTCCTCCAGCGGGAGGGACTTCACGGCCTCCACCGCGTTGTCGATGATGTTTCCAAACAGGGTGTAGGTCTGTACCGGGGTGAGGAAGTCCAGCCTGCCGCCGTCGGCCATGCAGGAAAAGGAGATGCCGCTTTTCTGGCAGGTCATGGCCTTTTCGCACAGCACCACGTCCAGCACCTCATTGCCCGTTTTGATGTTGGCGTCATAGAACTGGATGGCCTCCCGGAGGGAGGCGGCTTCCTCCCCGGTGAGCTTATCCTCGATTTTGTCCAGGATGTGCTTCAGGTCGTGGCACTTCATGTTGATGACGTCCATGTTGGCCTTGACGGACTCGAACTGCGCCCGGTCCTGCCGCCAGAGCTGATGAAGGATGCCGATCTGCTCCTCCTGCTCGCTCTGGGAGAAGATGCCTGCGCAGATGGTGAGGATGGTGAAGCTGAACCCCACATAGAGCACCTTGGTTACGACGTTGAGCATGGGGCTCTCCCCCTCGAACACCCGGGAGACGCAGATCAGGATGTTTACCAGCGTCACCGTGGCGATGGAGAGGATGATGACGTTGCGGGTGGTGCGCCGGTTGTGGACCAGCCGGTTTTTGGGTGCGAAAAACACGGACAGCAGGATGATGACGGCCAGGTGGAAGGCGAAAAACACGGCCCAGTCCAGATTCGATATCTCGGGACCGGAGTGGAGCAGTGCCAGCGTCTCCCGGTCGTTGATCCCCCGCAGGTTTTGCAGCAGGGGGTAGAGCTTGTTGGTAAACTGATAGGCCGCCATGCTGGAGCAGAAGGTCAGCATCATCTCCTGGAGATCGTCCTTCCAGCAGAATATGAGGGCGGTGAAGTTCAGCACGGTGATGGCGGAATAGCACAGCACCCGCACCAGGAGAGAACCCGCCTCCGTATACCAGATGGCCAGGAGGTAGCAGAGGACTATCCCCTCCAGCAAAGTGAGGATAACCCGAACAAAGAAAAACTCCCGCCGCTCAAACCTGCGGGCAAACAGGGCGATGCAGATATAGCATTCCCAGTAGGTCAGCATCAGGTTGACGCTCTGCATGGTATACGAATTTGTAGAGGCCGCAATCCAATCACTCATAACGCTGCGTCTCCATAAATCGGACAAAGGCATCGGTAAACGCCTTTCGTTTGGGGTGGCTGATCTGGAGCGGTTCCCCGCCCACAATCACGTTCATGCCGTCGATGCGGTCCACATGGGCCAGGTTGACCAGCAGGAAGCTGTTGCAGCGGACAAAGCCCTGCCCCGCCAGGGCGGACTCCGCGCTTTTCATGGTCTGGTATTGGCGGTATTCCCCGCTGATAGTGTGATAGACGCAGTGGTGTCCCTTGACCTCCACATAGCGGATATCACGGGGCGAGAGGCGCACAAAGCTGGTGTCAGTGCGGATGAGCACGTCGGGAGGCATCACGTGCTCCAGCCTGGCCAGCACCTTGGTGAATTTCAGCGCGAACTCCGGGTAGGCCACCGGCTTGACGATGAAATCGGAGGCGGCCACCTCATAACCCTGGATGGCGTACTGGCGCATGGTGGTGACGAAAATGAGGATCACCTTTTCGTCCTTTTCCCGCAGCAGCCTGGCCGCGTCCATGCCGTTGAGCATGGGCATCATGATGTCCATGTACACGATGTGGAACGGGGAGTATTTTTCCAAAAAAGTAATAGGTTCATAGAAGATCGAGACGGAGACAGACAATTTATGGTCAGCGGCGTAGGCTTTGATATGGCCCTCCAGCGCCGCGGCCTGCTCCCGGTTGTCCTCCACAATGGCAATATCGATCATGTCTGCCCGCCTCCTTCCTCCTATTCAATATAGCAATTTTAACAACAAAAGTCAAGGTTTGGCTGTCCGCGTTTGTAAGGTTGTGCGGTCAGAGACAAAGGTTATGCGGTTCCCATTGAAAACTTTGGGCACATCCAATAAATTGAGGGTGCGAAAAGGGGGAAGGCCCCTGACAAATATAAGAGGAGGATATCTCAATGAAAAAGCGCATGAAACTGGTTACCCTGTTCCTGGCCGGGGCGATGGCCCTGTCTCTGGCCGCCTGCAGCGGCGGCGGTGGCGGGAGCAGCGCCGGCGGCAAGATCACCGGCGTCTACCTCAGCCCCGCCAACCTGAGCTATCAGAATATGAGGCCCCAGTACAACTACTATGTCACCAGCTTCACCCAGGAAGAGCTCACGCTGATGGATAACAACACCTATTGCCTGGTCCTCTCCTCCTCCTCCTTCTCCGCCCTGGAGCTGGCCGAGAGCACCAACGACGCCAAGGGCAATGAACGGTCAAATTCCATTTATAAGCTGTACGGCGCCTGCACCAGCAAAACCAATGACCTGGACGACGACCTGCTGGACGTCACCCTCTCCGCCCCCACCCGCGTGGTGCTGAGCAATGACCAGACCTACTGGCTGGACACCGACAACTGGAACGACAGCATGGGTAAGGTCGTGGTCCCGCCCACCGGCTATGACGACAACGGCAATCCCATCTACGACCAGAACGCCGACCCCTGGACCGCCCAGCAGTACCTGGAGGACATTGCGTTCCCTGAGATGACGATCCAGGTCAACCAAAAGACGGCCAGCTTCGATTACACGGACTTTGGCATTTACAATTTCGGCGTTGATATGCCGGGCTGATACGCCGCTTGTGTAATCGGGAGGACCACTTTATGAAAAAAACATACATATGGCGGGGGCTTTGCACCCTCCTGGTGCTGGTCTTTTCCCTGACCATGTTTGGCCAGAGCCTGGCCTTCACCCGGGAAGGGGACGTGAACCTGTTCCTGGGAACCCTTCCCCCTGCCGTCCAGGTCACTGGCGACACCAATTACTACCCCTCCAGCTATGCCTCCATGGACGAGATGCGCGCCGCCCTGAAGGACCATCTCATCGAGAGCCAGGAGGAGGGCAGCGTGCTGCTGCGCAATGAGAACGGGGCGCTCCCCCTGGCCTCCAATGCCAGCGTGACGCTGTTCGGCTTTGCCGCCGCCACCCCTGTCTACCACGGCGGCTCCGGCGGCCCGCCCAACAACGGCATCAACCTCTACGACGCCATGAAGGAGGAGGGCTTCCAGGTCAACGAGACGGTGTACAACGCCATCGTGGCCGCCAACGGCGCCCGCACCAAGACCGGCCTCATCGGCGAGATCCCCGCCAGCGCCTACGCCGGGACGGAGAGCTCCTACGCATCCAGCTACAACGACGCCGCCATCTACGTCATGAGCCGCTTCGGCGGCGAGGAGGGCGACCTGAACCACGGCCTCCAGGGCGACTGGCAGGAGGGCCCCGCGGGCGTGCCCGAGCTGTCCCTCCACCAGGACGAGATCGACACCCTCAACATGATCAAAAATTCCGGCAAGTTCGACAAGATCATCGTGGTGCTCAACTCCGGCTACGCCATGGACCTGGGCTGGCTGGCGGACTACGGCGTGGACGCCTGTTTGTGGATCGGCTACCCCGGCAACTACGGCATGACCGGCGTGGCCCGGGTGCTGGGCGGTCAGGCCGACCCCTCCGGCCGCAATGTCATCACCTACGCCGCCGATTCCCTCAGCTCCGCCGCCATGCAGAACGCCGGCGACTTCACCTTCGACAACCTCACCGGCCTGTATAAGAACAAGTACCTGGTGTATGCCGAGGGCATCTACGTGGGCTACAAGTACTATGAGACCCGCTACCAGGACCAAGTGCTGGGCATCAACAACGCCAATGGCCCCAAGGGCGTGTACGCCAGTAAGGACGGCGCGTGGAACTACGCCGACGAGATGGTGTTTACCTTCGGCGCGGGGCAGTCCTACGCCGATTTCACCCAGGAACTGCTGAGCGTGGACTGGGATAAGTCCGCCCACACCGTCACCGCTCAGGTGAAGGTGACCAACAACGGCGCGGCCAACTACTCCGGCAAGAGCAAGGACGTGGTGCAGCTCTATGTCCAGCTGCCCTATGAGGCGGGACAGGCGGAAAAGAGCGCCATCCAGCTGGCCGGCTTCGCCAAGACCGCCGCCCTGGCGGCGGGGGAGAGCGAGACGGTAACCATAGAGTTCTCCGACTACATCTTCGCCGCCTATGACAGCAATGCGGTCAACGGCGCGGACAGCTCTAAGACGGGCTGCTATGTGTTCGATCCCGGCGAGTACTTCTTCGCCATTGGCAGCGACGCCCACGACGCGCTGAACAACGTGCTGGCCGCCCGGGGCGTCACCGGAATGTTCGACGCCGAGGGCAATCCTGTGGAGGGCGACGCCGCCAAGGCCCACAGGGACGAGCTGGCCAGCCTGGACAACACGACCTACGCCGTCTCCCCCTACACCGGCGAGGTGGTGTCCAACCACTTCGAGGACCGGGACATCAACTACTTCATCCCCGGCTCCGTGACCTACCTGACCCGTTCCGACTGGAACACCTTCCCCGATACGGTGGCCAGCCTCACCGCCACCCCGGAGATCCAGGACTTGATGGAGAACTTCCAGTACGAGAAGCCCGCCGATGCCCCGGATATCTCGGAGTATAAGTATAAGCAGGACAACGGCATCTCCTTCATTGAGATGAAGGACGCAGCCTTTGACGATCCCAAGTGGGAGGAGTTCATCGACCAGCTCACCCCCAGCGAGCTGGCCCAGATCACCGGCGATAAAATGGGCTTGGATATGATCGAGAGCATCGCCTTCCCCGCCTACGCCGGCGGCGACGGTCCGGACGGCCACCAGGGCGGCGTGCTGTTCAATGCGGAGATGGTGGCCGCCTCCACCTTCAGCAGGGAGATGCTGGAGCAGCGCGGCAAGTTCTTTGCCGAGGAGAGCTACTGGATCGGCTTCCGCCAGATCTACTCCCCCGGCGGCAACATCCACCGCACTCCCTATTCCGGCCGCAACTATGAGTACTACTCCGAAGACGCCAACATGAGCTACATCTGCGGCGAGATCCAGACCAAGGCCATGGCGGAGGGCGGCTGCGTGGGCACCTTCAAGCACTTCTGCGGCAACGACCAGGAGACCAACCGCCACGGCGTAGCCACCTTCCTGACCGAGCAGGCCTACCGCGAGGTTCCCCTGCGGGGCTTTGAGGGCGGGCTTCAGGCCGGGCACAGCATGGCTACCATGACCGCCTACAACCGCATCGGCTGCGTCCCCACCGCCAGCGACTACGAGACCATGACCACGGTGCTGCGGGATGAGTGGGGCTTCACCGGCATTAACATGACCGACAGCTCCAAGGACTCCGCCAGCTACATGGGCACCGCCGACGCCATCCAGGCGGGCACCTGCCAGTTCAACAACGACCCCGGCCGGGTTCCCGAGGCGTCCAACCTGCTGGTAAAAGACAGGGACGGCTTCATCTGGGGCAAGCTCCGGGAGGTGGCCAAGTATTACCTCTACACCATGAGCCGCTCCAACCTGGTGAACGGCCTGAGCAAGACGGAGACCGTCCAGAACTACACCCCGTGGTGGAAGCCCGCCCTCACCGGGCTGAACGCCGCCATCGGCGTGCTGACCGCGGGCACCGCGGTGCTGTATGTCCTGTCCGAGATCAAGTCCAGGAAGGGGGGCAAGTAAGATGAAGCGCTTGTTCCAAGACGCGAAGCCCGGGCTTTACCTGAGCCTTGCCGCCGCCGTCATCGCCTTAGCGGGGGCTGTGGCCTACGTGATCATCTACATGGCCGCCGGCGAGACGGTGGACCGGGTGTTCTCCTGGCTCACCCTGGGCCTGATGCTGGGCGGCGCGGCCGTCACCCTGGCGGGCGAGGTGCTCAAACTCCCCTTCACCCCCATCCTGGGCGGGGCCTGCTTCGCCGTGGGCCTTGCCAATCACCTGGTGGAGACCGCCTATCCCCTGGCCGACGTGCTCACCGGCGTCCCCTTCTTCGGGGGCAACCCCACCCTGGCCATCGCCTTTTCCGTGGTGTTCGGCCTGGCCGCCATCCTCAATGTGGCCGGCGCTTTCATGGCCCACCGCAAATAATTCTCTGGCTTCTCGGCCCTCCCCAGCACATCTGGGGAGGGCGGGAACGATATAAAAATTGGAGGAAACCGTTATGAAAATGAAAAAACTCTTGGCCGCCGCCCTGTCGGCGCTGATGCTGGTCTCCCTGCTGGCCGCCTGCGGCGGCAGCCCCAGCAGCAATTCCCAGGCCCCCTCCGCCGCGCCCTCTGAGCCCTCCGGGAACGGTGACAGCCAAGGCGGCAAATCCTATCAGTTCTGGGGCACCTATGAGGAGTCCGGCGAGAACGCTTCCATGCTGAACGCCGCGTTCCTGCTGAACCTGAACGAGGACAGCACCGCCGTTGCGGACAAGTATATGTTCGCCAACTTCGACGCCTCCGACGCCGCCACCAACCCCACCTTCACCGCCAGCTATATGTCCGGCACCTGGAAGGAAGTTGAAAAGGACGGCGTGGCCTGCCTGCAGATCAAGCTGGCCTATGTGGACGAGGGGGGCAATGAGTCCAACGCCCAGACCGCCTACGCCTATGACGTGGCCGGGGTGTATTCCTTCGACCTGACCTTCCCCGTGGTGCCCGGTATGTCCTACACCCGCGTGGCCTCCATGGAGGGCAAGGAGGGCCAGACCTACGCCGACGCCAACGCCTTCATCCAGGCCTACAAGCAGGACTTCACCGCCCCCGAGCACGTGGGCGCTTTCACCGACGCGGACAACAACGGCACCGCCTACCTCCAGGCCGACGGCACAGTGCTGGTTTACGCCGGCTATGACAAGTTCGCCGACGGCACCTGGACCCTGGCCGACGGGACCATCGCCATCACCCTGGGCGGCGAGGCCGTGGACGTGACCATGGACGGCAATAAGGCCACCTTCACCGCCGAGCGCAACCTGGGCGACGGCAACGCGGCCAGCTACACCCTGGTCTGTGAGGATATCTCCACCCTGTCTGCCCCCGAGGGCGGCCAGGCCCCCGCTGAGGGCGGTGAGCCCGCAGAGGAGGGCATCGCCTCCTATGAGGCCGGCGGCCTGGTGCTGGTGCTGCTGGACGACACCAACATGAAGGTCAAGTACCCCGAGTACGGCATGGAGCGGGACGGCTTCACCTATGTGCTGGACGGCAATACCCTCACCGTTACCGCCCCCGGCGAGGACGTGCTGGGCGCGTTCGGCCAGATCTGGGGCGCTATGGGCGGCGAGACCTGGACCATCGACGGCAATACCGCCACCAAGGCCGGTTAAGCGGCGCATAGAAGCAAACCGAAACCCAACGCAAAAAAGGCTCCAGGCCAGTTCGCTCGCCTGGAGCCTTTTTTAGAAAAGGAGTGTCATGCTATGAAGAAAAAAGGCAGCCTGCTCTGGACCATCCTCACAGTGGTCACCGCCCTGCTGCTGGTGGTGTGCATCGTGGCCATCCCCGTCACCAACGCCTTCGCCACCGCCATCAACGTGGCCCTGGGGGCTAAGACCCAGGAGGTCATCCCCGACCCCGACGCCAAGATCTATTTCTGGAGCGACTATGAGAACGAGGACGACCTCGTGGCCTTTGAAAAGCAGCTGTGCCACGACATTGAGGCGGAGGGCGCGGCCCTGCTGGTCAACCGGGACAACACCCTGCCCCTGGCCGCGGGCACCAAGTTCACCCCCTTCTCCCAGTCCAGCTTTAACCTGCTGTACGGCGGCACCGGATCCGGCCAGGTGTCCGCGGACGACGCCATCTCCCTCAAGGCCGCCATCGACGGGGCCTTCGGCGACAATTCCGTCAACCCCGAGCAGTGGAAGTTTTACGCCGGCGCCGGCTACAAGCGAGTGAACGCCGACACCACCGGCGGCAACCAGGCGCAGTACCGCATCAATGAGGTGCCATGGAATGAGTATGGCGCTGTGGCCACCACCTGGAATCAGTACGGCGACGTGGCCCTGGTGGTGCTGGCCCGATCCGGCGGCGAGGGGGCGGACCTGCCCTCCGGCCTGCCCGAGCTGGAGCCCTACATGACCGACGGCGACTATCTGCGTCTGTGCAAAGAGGAGATTGAGATGCTGGAAAACCTGGAGCAGCTCAAGAAACAGGGCATATTCAAGAAAATCGTCGTATTGCTCAACTCCTCCAACACCCTCCAGCTGGACTTTGTGGACGACTACGGCATCGACGCGGTGCTGTGGATCGGCGACGTGGGCATGACCGGCATCACCGCTGTGGCCGACATCCTGGCGGGCACGGTGAACCCCTCCGGCCGCATCGTGGACACCTTCCTCAAGGACAATCACTCCTCTCCCGCCATGCAGAACTTCGGCGCGTACCCCTATACCAACGGCGCGGATTACGACGTAGCCACCGCCCAGAACAACACCGACCCCGGCATCGGCAAGTGCAACCGGGACTACGTGGTGTACCAGGAGGGCATCTACGTGGGCTACCGCTACTATGAGACCCGGTATGAGGACTATGTGCTGGGACAGGGCAACGCCGGGGAGTACAGCTATGACAGCGACGTGGCCTTCCCCTTCGGCTACGGCCTGAGCTACACCACCTTCGAGTACTCCAACTTCTCCGTCCAGGAGCAGGGCGATACCTTCCAGGTGGAGTTGGACGTGAAGAACACCGGCACGGTGGACGGCAAGCACACCGTGCAGATCTACTTCCAGTCCCCCTACACCCAGTATGATATCGACAACCAGGTGGAGAAGGCTGCGGTGGAGCTGTGCGGCTTCGACAAGAAGTTCATCGCCGCCGGGGACACCGAGCACTTCACCATCACCGTGGAGAAGGAGGATCTGACCTCCTACGACCACATGAACGCCAAGACCTACATCCTGGAGGATGGCGATTATTACTTCACCGTGGGCAAGGACGCCCATGACGCCGTCAACAACATCCTGGCCGCCAAGGGTGCGGATCAGGGCCGCATGACCGCCGCCGGGGATGCCGGGCTGGCGTTCAAGTGGAACAACCCCACCTTCGACAAGACCACCTACGCCGTGTCCTCCGTCACCGGCCTGCCCATCACCAACCTGTTTGAGGACGCCGACCTGAACAAGTACGAGGGCGACGACGGCCAGGATATCACCTACCTGAGCCGGAGCGACTGGACGGGCACCTGGCCCTCCACCGTCTCGCTGAAGATCACCGATCAGATGTGGAAGGACGGCCTGTCCCACAACGAGGCGGACCGAAAAGCCATGGTGGAAACCGCCAAGAGCCGTTACTGGGCTGACGCCACTATGCCCCAGATGGGTGTGTCCGGCACACTCAGCGCCAGTATGTTCGCCGAGACCGAGGCGGATGATCCCTCCTGGAACGAGCTCATCAGCCAGATCCCCTACAGCGAGATGACCAACCTCGTCTACAACGGCTTCCACCTCACCCAGCCGGTGCCCTCCATCAGCCTGCCCGGCACCAACGATGAGAACGGCCCCCAGGGCTTCACCAAGAGCCTGATGGGCGGCTCCTCCGCCATGGCCTACACCTCTGAGGACGTGATGGCCGCCACCTTCAACCTGGAGCTCATCGAGAACATGGGCAAGTGCATCGGCGAGGACTTCCTCCACGCCACCGACGACTCCGGCACCGTGTTCTCCGGCATCTACGGCCCCGGGGCCAACATCCACCGCACCCCCTACTGCGGGCGCAATTTCGAGTACTACTCCGAGGACGGCTGGCTGTCCGGCCGGGTGGCCGCCGTGGAGGTGGCCGCCATCCAGGACCGGGGCGTGTACGTGTTCACCAAGCACTTCGCCCTCAACGACCAGGAGGAGGGACGCTACGGCATCTCCACATGGTCCAACGAGCAGGCCATCCGCGAGCTGTACCTGGAGGGCTTTGAGGGCAGCGTGGCCCGGGGCGGCGGCATGGGCGTGATGAGCTCCTTCAACCGCTTGGGCGTCACCTGGAGTGGGGCCCACCACGGCCTGATGACCGGCATCCTCCGGGATGAGTGGGGCATGAAGGGCGCGGCCATCACCGACTGCTCCGTCATGGCGGCCTATATGGACTACCGGCTGGGCGTGCTGGCGGGCCAGGACCTGTGGGACGGCTACAGCATGGGCATGGAGACCCTGGACGGGCTGGACAACGACCCGGCCATCGTCTCCGCCGTGCAGACCGCCGTCAAGCACATCGCCTACTCCATCACCCACAGCCACGCCATGAACGTGGGCAACGCCACCGTGCGGGCCATCACCCCCTGGTGGCAGATGGCCATCTACGCCGCCACCGGCGTGATGGCAGTGCTCACCGCGGGCAGTGTGTTCATGCTGATCCGCAGCAAAAAGAAAGCGAAGAACGGCTGATCTACCGCAATCCGGCGGGCCGAGGGCTGAGACCTGTGCCCGCGGCCCGCCCATTTCTTTCGTTCAGGAGGACAGCTATGAAAAAGAGAAACTTTTGGAAGATCCCCATGGCGGTTTTCGCCGTGTTCACGGTGATTTGCGTGGCCGCAATCCCCATCACCAACTATTTCGCGCCCATGATCAACGTGGCGCTGAACGCCGAGACCCAGCGCATCATCCCCGACCCGGACGCCCAGATCTTCTACTGGACCCGTTACGACTCCGAGGAGGAGCTGGTGGCCAACGACTGGAACGTGTGCCGCCAGGTGATGGCGGAGGGGGCCTCGGTGCTGCTCAACCGGGACGATACCCTCCCCCTGGCCGCTGACACCAAGTTCTCCTGCTTCTCCCAGTCCTCTGTGGACCCGGTGAAGGTGGGAACCGGTTCCGCTTTCGTCTCCACCGGCGAGGGCGCCAGCCTGTACTCCGCGCTGGAGGACAGCTTCCAGCCGGGGTGTGTGAACACCGACCTGTGGAAGTTCTATGTCACCAGCGGCTATAAGCGGGAAAACGCGGCCCTGTCCGGCGGCGACCCCTCCCAATACCGCATCAACGAGGTGCCCTGGGAGAAGTACACCGACGCGCTGAAATCCACCTTTGCCGACTATGGCGACGCCGCCCTGGTCACCCTGTCCCGCTCCTCCGGCGAGGGCGCCGACCTGCCCAGCGGGCTGGAGGCGCTGGAGCCCTACATGACCGGCGGCGACTATCTCCGGCTGTGCAAGGAGGAGATGGAGCTGCTCCAAAACCTGAAAGATTTGAAGGATCAGGGTGTGTTCAAAAAGATCATCGTCCTGCTCAACTCCTCCAGCACCCTCCAGCTGGACTTCATCGACGAGTATGACATCGACGCCGTGGTGTGGACGGGCAACTTGGGCATCAATGGCCTGCCCGCCGTGACGGACATCCTGGCGGGCAAGGTGAACCCCTCCGGGCGGATCGTGGACACCTTCCTGAAGGACAACCACTCCTCCCCCGCCATGGTGAACTACGACGCGTTCCCCTATACCAACGCCGCCCAGTTGGACCTGGCCTTTGCCCAGAACAACACCGCCCCCGGCATTGAAAAGTGCAATATGAACTATGTGGTGTACCAGGAGGGCATCTACGTGGGCTACCGCTACTACGAGACCCGGTATGAGGACTACGTGCTGGGCCAGGGCAGCGCCGGAGAGTACGACTACAGCGCCGACGTGGCCTTCCCCTTCGGCTCCGGCCTGAGCTACACTACCTTCGAGTATTCCAACTTCACCGTGGAGGATCAGGGCGACGCCTTCCAGGTGGGGGTGGATGTGGCCAACACCGGCAGTATGGACGGCAAGCACACCGTGCAGATTTACTTCCAGTCCCCCTATACCGACTATGACCGGGAGAACGGGATCGAGAAGGCCGCCGTGGAGCTGTGCGGCTTTGACAAAAAGGAGATCAAGGCCGGCGAGACCGAGCACTTTGATATCCGCGTCCTGAAAGAGGATCTGACCAGCTATGACGCCAACGCCGCCAAGACCTACATCCTGGACGCCGGGGACTACTACTTCACCGTGGGTACTGACGCCCACAACGCCGTCAACAACATCCTGATGGCCAAGGGGGCGGACGCCTCCCGCATGACCGGTACCGGCGACGCGGCCCTCACGGCCAAATGGAACAACCCCGCCCTGGATACCACCACCTATGCGGTCTCCTCCGCCACAGGGAAGCCCATCACCAACCTGTTCGACAACGCCGATCTGAACAAGTACGAGGGCGCGGAGGATCAGCAGGTGGTCTACCTCACCCGCAGCAACTGGACCGGAACCTTCCCCCAGGCCGCTGTGAGCCTTCGGGCTACAGACGCCATGTGGGACGACGGCCTGACCCATGAGGACGCCGGCAGGGACGCCCTGGTGGAGCAGTACAAGCAGCTCTATTGGTCCAACGTGAGCCAGGCTCCCGCCGCCGGGACGGGCGGCTCCCTCAACGCCATCGACTTTGTGGACAAGGACTATGACGACCCTGCCTGGGATGAGCTGATCGGCCAGCTCTCCTACGAAGATATGCTGAACCTGATCTATAACGGCTCCTACCAGACCCAGGTGCTCCCGGCCATCAACCTGCCCGCCACCCAGGAATTTGACGGCCCCACCGGCTTCACCAAGAGCATCGTGGGCGGGGCCAACGGCATGGCCTTTACCTCCGAGGATGTGATGGCGGCCACCTATAACCGGGAGCTGATCCAGGAGGTGGGCAAGTGCATGGGCGAGGATATGCTCCACGCCCAGTCCGGGGACAACGCGGCCGCCGTGGCCGGCATTTACGCCCCCGGCGTGAATATCCACCGGAGCCCCTATCTGGGCCGGCACAATGAGTATTACTCCGAGGACGGCTGGCTGTCCGGCGAGATCGCCGCCGCCCAGGTCCAGGGCCTCCACGACCGGGGGATGCTGGCCTTTGTGAAGCACTTCGCCCTCAACGACCAGGAACAGGGCCGGTATGGGATCTCTGTGTGGGCCAACGAGCAGTCCATCCGGGAGCTGTACCTGGAGAGCTTTGAGGGCGCGATCCGGGGCGGCGCTTCCAATGTCATGAGCTCCTTCAACCGCATCGGCGTGGTGTGGTCCGGTGCCCACCATGGTCTCATGACCGGCGTGCTCCGGGACGAATGGGGCATGGAGGGCTCCGCCATCACCGACATGGCCATCAACGCCAAGTGGATGGACTATCGGATGGGCGTGCTGGCCGGGCAGGACTACTGGTGCGGCCAGAAGGGCGGCATGGGCACCCTGGACGGGACCGGCAATGATCCGGCCATCGCCGCGGCGGTCCACAACGCGGCCAAGAACGTGGTGTTCAGCGTTACCCGGACCAACGCCATGAACATGGGCAACGCCACCGTTGTCAGTGTGACCCCCTTCTGGCGGACTGCGCTGTACGCCGCCACCGGCGTGTGCGCCCTGCTCACCGCGGGCAGTGTGTTCATGGTGGTGCGCAGTAAAAAAGCAGCGAAAGGCGGCTGATCTGCAACCATTCAGCGGGCCGCAGTTCCACGAACTGTGGCTGCGGCCCGAACACATTTCAGGAGGCACGTCATGAAGAAAAAATATCAGAAATGGCTGGGGCTGGCTGCGGTGTTTGCCCTGCTGCTGTCTACCGCCTTGAGCCTTACCAGCTCTGCATTTTATTACAGCGGCTATGTAAACAGCTTTTTGGGTATCACCGGCGAAACCATTGAAGTGAACGGGGACACCAATTACTATCGTTGGCTTTGCCCTGGCGTTGGCAGGCGCGGGCTCCACTGCGCTGACGATGTTCACCCGGCTGAAATTTGCCACTTTCGTGCCTACAGCGTTCTATGCCGCCGCTTTTGGGGTAGTGCTCCGTGTTGCGGTGCCCAGCTTGTCCGATGTGTGGAATAAAGTCAATTTTATTGGCGGAAATGCCGCTATGGGCATGACCTTTGCGGGCGTGTTTTTCCTTTGTGCGGTATTGGGTGTGGTTTCCTGCTTTGTTGGATCAAATGGGCAGGACATGAAATAGGAGGATAACTGAAATGAACCAAAAAATCTTTATCATTTCGGCGGCGCTTGGGCTTCTCCTTGTTCTGAGCGCCTGTGCGGGCAGCTCCCCTGATCGTCAAGGGGATTCTGCCAGTGATCCGTCGGGCGGAGTTTCTTCAGAGACCTCTGCTGTGTGGAAGCTCTCCATTGCACAGCCGCCGGAGAAGCTGGAGTATGAGGAAGGCGAAACCTTCGATCCGGCCGGGGTTGTCATCAACGCCAAGATGAAGGACGGCTCAATACTGGAAAACGTGGCCTATGAGGGGATCATCGTAGACCAGCCGCTGACGCGGACGTCCCTGTTTGCCAAGTTTGTCTATGGAGGGGAAACCGTGCAGCAGAACATCAAGGTCACGCTGAAGGGGAACCGGGAGGAGTACTCCGTCGCCAGCACGCAGGGGATTGCGGACAGCCCCCTGGCGGGAAAAGTCATCTTTTGGCTGGGTTCCTCTGTCACAGAAGGGGCCAGTTCCGGTCAGGAATCTATGGCGGATTTCCTGGCCAAAAAGCACGGGGCCCAGTGCATCAAGGAGGCCGTGTCCGGCACCACGCTGGCGGACCGGGCCAACAGCAGCTACGTAAGCCGTCTGGACCGGTATCTGGCCTCTGATGAAAGGGCAGGCCATGTGGACGCGTTCATCTGCCAGCTGTCCACAAACGACAAGGGCTTCCCTGATGGTTTTGGCGCTGTGACGCCGGCGGATGTGCGTGATGCCGCCGCCTTTGACACCGCCACCACCTTCGGGGCAATGGAGTACATCATCGCCACGGCCAAAGACACATGGGACTGCCCCGTATATTTCTACACCAACCCGCCCATGGGCGATGAAAACTATGAAACGATGGTGCAGGCGCTGGAGGAGCTCGCGGAAAAATGGGGCGTGACCATCATTGACCTATACCGTGACCAGGCGTTCAACGACATCAGCGAGGAAGAACAGGCGCTCTATATGGCGGACAGCATCCATCCGACAAAGGCCGGCTATCGGGAGTGGTGGCTGCCCAAGTTTGAAGAGGCCCTGTCCGGAATTTGAAAATAGGAAAAGGGGGAGCATCATCCATGCCGATCAAAGCAGTCCAGCAGTTTATGCTGGGCACGGTGCTGAATAACGAAGCCCAGGCCCGGGACACGCTGCAAAAAATGAAGGATGCCGGGTATGACGGGATCGAGCTGTGCCGCTTTATGATCCATCCCAGCGGCCTTTTGGTCCGATTCATCACCAAAGCCGCCGGCATGCCTGTGGGCGGGGGCGGCAGGCTGGACTGGCCCCGGCTGGTAAAGGAATCCGGCCTCCGGGTGGTCAGCCTGCATATGGACTTGGACAGTGTGGAAAAGGACGTCCCCGCTGCCGCTGCCGAGGTCAAGGCGCTGGGGACAAAGTACATGGTGATTACAGGGATGTACCGCTTCCCCTATAGCGACGAAAGGGCGGTCAGGGAACTGGCCGCCCGCCTGAACCGGGTGGGGGAAGCGCTGGGGCGCGAGGGCGTCAGCCTGCTCTACCACAACCACAACTGCGAATTGCAGTGGGTAAACCGGGAACAGCGGGCCTACGACCTCCTGTTGTCCGAAACCGACCCGGCGGCGGTGGGTTTCGAATTCGACAGCTACTGGTTCACGGAAGGGGGCGCCAACGCCCTGTCCTGGATGGAGCGGCTGGGGGAACGCATGAAGCTGTGGCACATCAACGACCGCGGGACGCGGCTGTCCGGGCCGGCCATGACTCCCATCCTGAAAAGCGACAGCATGGAGCTGGGCTATGGAAACATGGATCTGCTCCCCCTGGTGGAGCAGGCCAAGTCTGTGTCTGTGGACGCTGTGATTTTGGAAAGCCACCGCAACTGGGTGGAAAAATCGCCGGTCAAAAGCTTTCAGCGCAGTGCCGGCTTTTTGGAGAAATACATTTGAGCAGGTGAGGCAAATGGAACTGCGAACAAGGATCAATCTCAACGAGGGCTGGAGCTTCACCGGGCCAAGCGGCGGGACGCAGCGTGTGAACCTGCCCCACACCTGGAACGCGATAGACGGCCAGGACGGTGGGAACGACTATTGGCGGGGGACGTGCATCTACTGCAAATCCTTTCCCAAACCGGAGTTCACTGCGGGCCAGCGGGTATACCTGGAATTCCAGGGGGTAAACGCATCGGCCAAGGCGGAGCTGAACGGGACGCTTGTTGGGATACATAACGGAGGGTATTCCACCTTCCGCTGGGATGTGACCGAATCGCTCTCAGACAGCAACGTGCTGACCGTCCACGTGGATAACGGCGTCAACGACCGGGTATACCCTCAAAAGGCGGACTTCACCTTTTACGGCGGTATCTACCGGGATGTCTCGTTAATCGTGGTCAACCAATGTCACTTCGATTTGGACTACCTGGGCGGGCCGGGCATCATGGTCACGGCCAAGCCCATAGAAAACTACAGTAAAGGCGAGGTGCAGGTAAAGACCTGGAGGAACTGCGAAGATGGCCAGGTACATATCTCCATTCTGGATGGCGCCGGGAAAAAGGTCTCTGCTATTGATGCGGACAACGGCAAGCTGAATTTGCCCGATGTGCATCTATGGGATGGGATAAGGGATCCTTATCTTTACACTGTAGTGGCAACCCTCACCATAGGGGGTGAAACGGTAGATCAGGTCAGCGCCCGTTTTGGTGTGCGGGACTTTCGGGTAGATCCCAGAGACGGCTTCTTCCTCAACGGACGCAGCTATCCCCTGCGGGGGGTGAGCCGCCACCAGGACTGGAAGGGCCTGGGCAACGCGATCACAAAGGAGCACCACGAGGCCGATATGGCGCTCATCCGGGAGATGGGGGCCAACACCATCCGTCTGGCCCACTACCAGCACGACCAGTATTTTTATGACCTCTGCGACCAGTACGGCATGGTGGTGTGGGCGGAGATCCCCTACATCTCCGAGCATATGCCCAACGGCCGAGCCAATACGATCAGCCAGGCCAAAGAGCTGGTGATCCAGAACTACAATCATCCGTCTATCGTGGTCTGGGGGGTGTCCAACGAAATCACCATCTCCACCAAGGACAAGGCGGATATGCTGGACAACCACCGGGCGCTCAACGACCTGTATCACCAGCTGGATCCCACCCGGCTCACCACCCTGGCCTGCTATGCCATGTGCGGGCCCTTCAACAAGTCTGCCCACATCACCGACGTGGTGAGCTGGAACCTGTACCTGGGGTGGTACGTGCCGGGGCTGTTTCTCAACGATTTCTGGATCGACTTCTTCCACAAATGCTACCCGGACAGGGCGCTGGGCTACTCGGAGTACGGCTGCGAGGCCATGCCAAACCTGCATTCCTCCAAGCCCCGCCGGGGCGACCACACCGAGGAGTATCAGTGCATATATCACGAATATATGCTGCGCTGCTTTGAGCACCGCCCCTTCCTGTGGGCCACCCACGTATGGAATATGTTCGACTTTGCCGCCGACGCCCGGGACCAGGGCGGTGAGCCCGGCATGAACCACAAGGGCCTGGTGACCTTTGACCGAAAGACGAAGAAGGACAGTTTCTACCTCTACAAAGCCTGGTGGAGCGACAAGCCCTTCGTCCACATCTGCGGCAGCCGGTATGTAGACCGGCCCGAGGCGGTCACCAAGGTGAAAGTATATTCCAATCAGAGCAAAGTGGCGCTGTACGCTAACGGCAGGCTGGTGGAGGAAAAGGCCGGGAATAAAGTATTTGAGTTCAAAGTCCCCCTGGGAGGCGATGTGGAGCTGAAGGCTGTGGCCGGCGGCTGCACCGACCAGTGCACCGTTCGCCGGGTCAGCGCACCCAACCCGGCCTATCAGCTCCACGGAAAAAGCTCCAACAGCGCGAACTGGGTGTAACAAAGAAGCGCGGAGAAGCGGACAGTGAGAGGCGCTGTGTGCCAGTGGCACACGTCCAGCGCCGACCGAGCCGAAGGCGAGACCTTGGAGCAGAGCGAGCTTTGCAAACCAAGAAACGCGAAGCGTTTCTGTTTGTGAAGCGAGTCGCAGCGAAAGCGATCGAACGTCCTGGCCGTTTCGCAGCGTGACAACGATAAGGAGGAGAGATTTCAATGAGCCAACAGCCAAATACTACCCTGAACCGTGCAAAGCCGTATCAGCTGATGCTGTTCCCGCTGAACAACGGCGCGACCAACGTATATTTTGTCCTGATCCTGTCCTATGTGGCCCAGTTCGGCTCCAGCATTTTGAAGCTGGGGATGTTTGCCTCCATCATGGTCACCGTGATGCGGGTGGCCGACGCCGTCACAGACCCCATCATCGGCGCCATGATGGACCGCACCAGCACCAAAATCGGCAAGTTCCGCCCCTTTATGATCCTGGGCAGCGCCGTCATGGCAGTGAGCGTAGTCTGCCTGTATATCCTGACCCCACTGATTCCTGAGACCATGATGTGGCTGCGCTATGCGGCCTTCGTGGTGGTGTACTTCGTCTGGGTCATCGGCTACACCTTCCAGACCTCCTGCACCCGCGCCGGCCAGACCGTGCTCACCAACGACCCCAAGCAGCGGCCCATGTTCACCATCTTCAACACGGTGGGTTCCCTGCTGGGCATGGGGGTCATGCAGTTCATGATCCCGCTGGTGAAGGGAATGTACGACGTGAAGGACGCGGCAGAGAACGTCGTCATCTCCGGCTACGCCAATCCCATGGTGTACCGCATCATCACTCCCATCGGCATCGCCATCTCCGTGTTTCTGACGATCCTGGCCATCATCGGCATTGCCGAGAAGGATAACCCCAAGTACTACGGCATCGGCGGTGAAAAGCAGGAGAAGGTGAAGCTCTCCGAGTACGTGGAGATCATCAAAAACAACAAGCCCATGCAGCGGCTGATGGTGGCCGGCGCGGGGTGCAAGCTGGCCCTGGCCATCGCCACCAACACCACGGTCCTGTTAGCACTCTATGGAATACTCATGGGCAATTATAACTCTCTGTATCTGCCCATGATGGTGCTGGGCTACGTGTGCGCGGTGCCCTTCTTCATCCTGAGTATGCGCACCTCCCAGAAGCTGGGACAGCGGGCCTCCCTGGTGCGCTACGTCTCCGTGGCCCTGGTCTGCTATGTGGGCGTGCTGGCGCTGCTGTTGTTCAGCGACCACGGCACTCCGGCCCGTATGCTGTCCTTCCCCTTCCAGGGCGGCGGGGCCATCAACCTGTACACCGTCTTGTTCATCGTGTTCTTCGGCATCGGCTACGGGGCCTACTACGCCACCGCCGACATGCCCATACCCATGGTGGCGGACTGCTCCGACTACGAGACCTACCGCTCCGGCAAGTACATCCCAGGCATCATGGGCACCCTGTTCTCCCTGGTTGACAAGCTGGTTTCCTCCCTGGCCCAGACGCTGGTGGCGTTCATCTTCCTGATCTGCGCGGGCCTCAGCGACCTGCCCACCGACAGCACCCCCTACTCCGGCGGCATCAAGGTGGCGGTGATCGTCATGTTCTGTGTCATCCCCATGCTGGCCTGGGCGGCCACCCTGCTGGCCATGAAGGGCTACTCCCTGACCGGCGAGAAGATGAAGACCATCCAGGCGGTGAACGCCGCCCGGAAGGAGGCCGTTGCCAAGGGCATGAGCCTGGAGCAGGCCATGGAATCTATCACAGACGAAACAGTGGGCAAAAAATGAAAATGGCACTTGGATAAATCAACAGCTCCACACTTTTTGAAATGCTTACGCGCAATGCTGTAACAAAATATTTCTCAATTATCCACTTCTGGAAATATGAAATAAAATGATACAGTATGTTGAAAAAGGGCGGCTTTTTGTCATTGTGGAACACACCCGAATCCTCTATTATTTATTGTAGGAATTGTACAAATCCAGGCTCTGATTGATTGTGACCGTCCAGTAAAATGACAAAGGGAGAGGTTGTTATGGTAAAACGTACCAGAACCAAAAATCCGGATGCCGTCACGCTGCGAGATTGTTTCGGCACCACCGCGCTGTCCACTGTAAATGGGCTTTGCACCGTGTTCATGTCCAGTCTGTTCATGCAGTATATGACCGACTATGCGGGGCTGGGCGCCATGGGCGCCACGCTGGCCACATCGCTGCTCCTGTTTGCCCGTATCTTTGATGCGGTGGACGATCCCATCCAGGGGTTTGTGATGGATCGCGGGAAGCGGACCAAGATCGGAAAATACAAGCCCTTCTTCCTCCTCAGCATCCTGCTGACCGGCATTGGCTGCATCCTCCTCTATTCGCTCCCGTCTGCCTTTGCAACAAAGCCGGTGCTGATCGTCGTGTGGGTCATTTTCTTCTATCTCATGTTCGACGTTGGCACGTCCTTCTACAAGGATAACCTCCTGTTCCGGACCATGACCAATGACCCCAATGAACGCTCCAAACTGGTCATCGGCCCCCGGGTGTGGACCATGATGCTGGGTGTCGTTACCTCCGCTTTTACGGCTGTGCTGGTCACAATCAACGAGACGGTTGGGAACTATCACGACTCGTTTGCCATCCTGATCACCGTTATTGTTGGCGCGGCGATGGTGATTGCCCTGATCGGCTGGTTCCTGGTCAAGGAAAAGCACAGCGTGCAGGAAGATGAGGCAGAACCGGTAAAATTTAAGGACTTCTTCCTCCTATTCAAAGAGAACAAGCCCATGGTGATCTTTTATTTGAAGTGCATCTTTGCCGGCTTTATCTGGTCCCTCATTTTCGCCACCCCTGCGTACTACATCAAATGGGGCTTCTGCACCGACCTCGCCACTGGCGTCACCAATATGGAGCAGTACGGCGTCCTCAACGGCATCTCCTCCATGATGATGCTCATTCCGCTGCTGTTTGGCGCGGTCATCGGCCGCCCGATCCTGAAGCTCTTTAAGAATAACCCGATCAAAATGACCTGCTCCCTGCTGATCATGCAGTCGGTGGGCGGCCTGATTCTGTTCATTGCCCAGATGACAGGGCTGCTGGCGAAAACTCCCGCGCTGTTCTTCATCACCATGTTCATCATGGCGGTGGGGGTGGGAACCGACTTTGTCCCCCAGTCCATGGTGGAGATGGAAATCATGGACTACAACATTTACAAAACCGGCAAGGACCGCTCCGCCCTGACCATGGTGGCCGGCGGCTTCATCGTCAAGGCCCAGGCGGCGCTTTCTGCGGCGATTATCGGTTCTGTGCTCATGGCGATCGGCTACAACGTAGACCCCGTCACCTCTGATTACCTGGGCGAGCTGTCGCAGATCCCCACCATGCTCAACTGGTTCATCGTCATTATGGGCCTGGTCCCCGCGATTCTCGGTGTGATATCCGCCCTGATCCTGCGTAAATACCCCATTAAGGAAGACGAGCGCAGGAAGATCCGCGAATGCCTTGATCAGCGCAACGCAGGATAAGGCTCAGTCTTCCGAAGCGTGCCTGCGGTACTCCAACGGCGTAAGATGATACTCCCGCTGAAATACTTTGTAGAACTGCGTCCTGTTCTCATATCCCAGCGACGCCGCGATCTGGCTGACCGGGAATTCCGTGTTCCTCAGCAGACGAGCAGCCTCAGCCAGCTGCACCTTCTGGCAATACGCTTTGAGGGTGTACCCGGTGTGCCTCTTGATGATGCGGGAGATATGCTCACAAGAGTAGTTGAGCGCCTCCGCAAGCTCAGTCCGGCGGATGACCCCGTGTTGTGCCTCGATCAGCTTCTTGACCTGCTCCACGGCCATCAGCTCCCGGCTGTGCCCCAGCGAAACATGGGTGGCCTTATAGACGTCGGGGCTTTCCAGCGCGGCAAACAGCCGGAGCAGAGAGGAATAGATGTCGAACTGATAGCCGATCCGCTTCACGGAAAACGCGTGGATCAGCTCCTGGGTCAGCTGCGGGATCGTATCCGTCCCCAGAAGGGTAAAGTCCAGGTAGTCCTTTTTATAGGCAGCGCGCTCCGAGAGGTTGTCACTGAAAAACTGATTGAGGATGCTTTTGTACTGGAACGGCGGCGGAAATGATTTGGGCCACTGCGTCAGCAGCGCGGGATCGATGCCAATGTAAACGATATCCGCGTTTGACATATCTGTTTCCCTGTGCATGGTATTTCGGTTGAGGAGGCAGAGGTTCCCCTGAGTATAGGCGGTCTCTGCCTCCTCGATCATGACCCGGACGTCCCCCCGCTGCACATACATCAGCTCGAAGAAGTTATGCTTATGCATATAGGTTTCGTGAAAAAACTCACTTTTTGCCGGAGTGTGGACGCAAAAGGACCACGTATCCATATAGTTGGAAAACAGGTACTCCTGGGGCGTATGGATGCTGGTCACCACCGACAACGGAGAAAAATAGTCCCGCTCGGCCGTATGGTCGCGAAGATAGTTCGGGCCATGGCTGTCGGTTTGATCCCGCATCTCATCAATGCTGTCAAAGTACAGATGTGTCATGTTTTCCATGCTAACGCCCCCTTGAGGGCAGTATACCACAAAAACGCGCGTTTTTGAAGGAGGAACCACAATTGAAACGGCAATGCTATAACCCCTATCTCCCCAGCTGGGAATATATCCCCGACGCTGAACCGAGGGTGTTCGGCGAGCGGCTGTACATCTATGGGAGCCACGATCTGTTTGGAGCCAAGGAATACTGCGAGGGCAATTATGTCTCCTGGTCGGCCCCGGTGGGCGACCTTTCCGACTGGCGGTACGAGGGCGTGATCTTCAAAAAAGAGGATACCCCGTGGAATCAGGAAAAGCTGTCCTACTATGCCCCGGATGTGGTGCGCGGTACGGATGGGCGGTATTATCTCTACTACTCCGTGGCCAATACGTCCATCACCTCCGTTGCCGTGTGCGACACGCCCGCAGGGAAATATCAGTATTTGGGCGACGTCCATTTCCCGGACGGGCGGGTCTATGGCTCCAAGCCGGAAGACTGGTTCGTGTTTGACCCCGCCGTACTGGTGGACGATGACGGACGTGTTTTCCTCTATGTGGGGAGCGGTCAGCCGTCAAACGGGAACTTTGGCCACGAGATCAAGGGCCTGTTTGTGATGGAGCTCGCGCCTGACATGCTGACCATCATCAGCGAGCCGACGATCATCATGCCGGCGGATTTTGACCCCAAGAAGCCGAACTATTGGGAGGGCCCCTCCATCCGCCACATCGGTGAGTGGTACTATCTGGTCTATCCGGCCACCGACATCACCGGCCTCAATTACGCCATGAGCCTGTTCCCCGACAAGGGCTTTATCCACAAGGGGCCAATCCACTCCTCCAGCGATATCGGTTTGAACGGCAGAAAGCTCATGAACGCCGCCTATCCCATGGGCAACAGCCACGGCGGAATGGTGTGCGTCAACGGCCAATGGTACATATTTGACCACCGCACGACTAACGGGGTGAAAAAGAACCGGCAGGCCGTGGCCGAGCCCATTGAGATCCGGGAGGACGGCACGATCCAAATGGTGGAGGCAACAAGCTGTGGATTGAACGGCGGCCCCCTGAAGGGAACCGGGACCTATCCGGCCTACATTGCCTGCGTCCTTCATCATGCCGGGGTGTTTGGCATCCGCAACCCTATGGGCGGGCCTGAAATCACCCAGGACGGCCCGGACTATGAGCCGCCGGAGCCCGAGGGCGGCGAAGTGACGGTGGACACGGAGCTTACCGTCCCAACGGCCTATATCTCCAAGATGAAGAATGGCAGCATCGCCGGGTTCCGATATTTTGACCTGGAAGCAGCCACGCGCATCGATGTGACGGTTCGCGGCGGGGGCGGCGTGCTGGAGCTTTTGCCCGGGGAAAAGGGTGTCGTCATAGCTTCCATTCCCATTGCTGCCGCAGACAAATGGACGGCTGCCGGCACGAAATTCAACGCCAAGCGGCTGGCGCTGGAAAGCCGCCGGCCCATCGGCTCCTGCCCCCTGTATTTCCGGTATAAGGGCAAGGGCTCCCTTGACATTTTGAACTTTACGCTTACATAGCGAAGGAGGATGACCATGGACTGGACACCGATTTGGCACCAAGCTGCCGCTCCCGCATTCGCCATGGGCCTTTTGGCCGGGAAGAAAAAAACGGTGGTATTTCATGTAATGCCGCAGGTTTCCGGCGAGAAGCTTCGGATTCGCTTCTCAAACCACTATGGGAAGAAACCCTATGCCATCGGCGGACTGACCGTATGGGCGCAGGGGAAGATGCATCCCATCACCCGCGGCGGCAGCGGCTCCTTCTCTGTCCCCGTGGGGGAAAGCTGCTATTCTGACGAGATTCCGTTCCCGGTGGCCCAGGGCGAGGAACTGGAGATCAGGCTCTATTACGCATCAAAGGTCATGGACAGCAATATGACCGAGGGGGCCGCCGTGGTCTACCCTGGAGATCACACCGGGGACAAGGAGCTTCCCCCGGCCCGCAGGGAGGGCTATAAGGAGCAGTACAACCTCTATGAGGCCGTTCCCGGGATGGATCAGATCGATGTGCTCACCGGCCAGCCGTCGAAGATCATCGCAGCCTTCGGAGACAGCATAACAGCGATGAACCGCTGGGTGAAGCCGCTGCAAAAGCGCCTGTCCGACGCCTACGGCGGCAGGTACGCGCTGATGAACGCCGGTATCAGCGGGAACTGCCTGCTTTATGATATCCCGGGGCTGATGGGGGCTTCCTACGGGGAAAAAGGGGTATCCCGTTTTGAACGCGATGTGCTCCGCTTTGACGGCCTCCACGGGGTGATCCTCGCGCTGGGGGTCAATGACGCGGCTTATTACTCCAAAAAGACAGAGGCGGTCATCTCCCTGGAAAAATACGCGTCTGCTGTAACAGACATCGTAGAGCGGCTCCACAAGGCGGGCGTCCGGGTGATTGCCCAGACCCTCCCGCCCCGCATTGGGTTTGTGAAAAAGGGCTATACCCCGGAGATGGAAGCCCTGCGGGTCAGTATCAACGGGTGGATCAGGGGAAGCACGATGTTCGACTACGTATTTGACGCGGACGCCCTGCTGAGGGATCAGAACAATCCCTCGGTCACCGACGAGCGCTACCATCAGGGCGACCACCTGCACCCGAACCAGGCCGGCGGTACGCTGCTGGCACAGGCATACGATTTGAAACAGCTGACCGGGGAGGCGTAGGCATGGGCAAGAAGTATTTTACGCTCAGCTTCGATGATGGGCTGGAGCAGGACAAACGGGTGATCCGGCTGATGAAGCAATACGGGCTCAAAGGGACCTTCAACCTCAATGCCGGCCTGTTCGGCGCCCGCGGCGAGGTGAAGGGGATCGGGACCTTCTCCTTCCAGGACTGCCCCGAGGGGGTAAGGCACAAGTGGCCCTTCTCCTATGTGCAGCACAACCGGATCCCAAAGGACGAGGTGCTCCAAGTCTATGAGGGGATGGAAATTGCCACCCATGGCTTCCGGCATGAATCCCTGGGCGCTGTCAGCGAGGACGAAATGCGCGCGTCGGTGGACGCGGACAAGGCCGCCCTGGAGGGGCTCTTTGGCGCCCCCATCGTGGGCCATGCCTATGCGCAGGGCTCCACCTCGCCGGCGGTGCAGGCGTATTTGAAGGAACGGGGCTACCGGTATGCCAGGGCGGTGTTTCCCTCCGGCGGCTATGAGTTCCCCGAAAATCCGCTGAACTTCCGCCCCTCCACCTCCATCATTTTGAAGGACGCCATGAAGCTGGTGGAGCGCTTCAAGCGGGAGGAGGCCCAGGACCGGGACCTGCTGCTATACCTCTGGGCACACAGCTATGAGATGGACTACGAAAAGGGCAATGCCAGCTGGGCTGCTCTGGAACGGCTTTTTGAGGCCGTCGCGGGGCGCAGCGATATCGTATACTGCACCAACAGCGAGGCATTCTCACATATTTGAGGGGGCGCAGACAGATGAAAAAACAAAATTTTAACACGGGCTGGCTGTTTAGTGCCGTGGGCAGGGAACAGGCCATGAAGCCGGTCACACTTCCCCATGACGCAATGCTGTACGAGAAACGCTCGAAGGATGCCGCTACAGCGGGGGCCTGCGGATATTTTCCCGGCGGCGCCTATGTCTACATCAAACGGCTTCCCGTGCCCGAGGAGTGGCGGGAGCAGTCCGCTGTCCTGGAATTTGAGGCGGTCTATCAAAACGCCCAGGTGTTTGTGAACGGAACCCTTGCCGCCGAACAGCGGTACGGCTATACCAACTTCTTTGTGGCGCTGGACCAGTATCTGAAATACGGCGAGGAAAACGAGATCAAGGTGATTGCCGACAACTCGGCGGTGCCCAATTCCCGCTGGTATTCCGGGAGCGGAATCTATCGAAACGTAAACCTTTTCCTTGGGGATCGGAACCATATCATCCCCGACGGCCTGTTGATCTCCACCTCCGGGAACGACACGGCCCATGTGAAGGCGTCGGTCACCGGCGGCGATACGATCCGGGTCTCCATCCTGGACGGCGAAAGCGTCGCGGCGCAGGCCGAAGCGCCGGTAAAGGACGGAACGGCTTTGGCGGACATCCCCGTTTCCCAGCCCCGGCTTTGGGACGCGGACCACCCCGAGCTGTATCTGTGCCGGACGGAGCTGCTGAAGGACGGCGAGGTGGTGGACACAGCGGAGGAGCGTTTTGGCTTCCGCACCCTCAGCTGGAGCGTCAAGGGTTTCTTCGTGAACGGGCAGGAGACGCTGCTTCGCGGCGCCTGCATCCATCACGACAACGGCATCCTGGGCGCGTGTTCCTTTGAGGCCGCCGAACTCCGCCGCGTCCGGCTGCTCAAGGAGGCCGGCTTCAACGCGATACGTTCCTCCCATAACCCGGCGTCCAAGGCCCTGCTGGACGCCTGCGACCAGCTGGGTATGTACGTCATGGATGAATTCTGCGACAACTGGCTGGTGCATAAAAACCCCTACGACTATGCGGACAAGGATTTCCGGGAGTGGTGGGAACGGGATCTCACCGCCATGGTAATCAAAAACTACAACCACCCCAGCGTGGTCATGAATTCCATCGGGAACGAGATTTCCGAGCTGGCCATCCCCGAGGGACAGGAGTACTGCAAAAAGCTGGCCGTCCTGGCCCGGAAGCTGGATCCGGGGAAGGCTGTTACCCTGGGCGTCAACCTGATGCTGTGCAGTATGTCGGCCAAGGGCGGCGGCATATACGGCGACAAAAAGGACGGGAAGGAGAACAAAAACGGCAGCCAGACTATGGACAACGTCCCCACCAGCGCGTTCTTCAATATGCTGATGAACATGGCCGGGGGGATGATCGAAAAAATGGCCGCCAAGCCCGCCGCGGACAACGCCACAAAGGTGTGCTTCTCCTACCTGGATATCGGCGGATATAACTACGCCGCCTCCCGGTATGAGAAGGACGGGACACTTCATCCGGACCGGGTCATCGTCGGCTCGGAGACCCTGCCAAAAAACCTCTATCACAACTGGCAGCTGGTGAAAAAGCTCCCCTATGTCATCGGCGATTTCATGTGGACCGGCTGGGACTACCTGGGGGAGTCCGGCATCGGCACCGTCCGTTACAAAAGCTTCAAGAATCCCGGCCAGGACGCGCCTATCATTTCCGGCGGCTGCGGCGTGATCGACATCTGCGGAAAGCTCCGCCCCGAGGTGCAGTGGAACCGGCTGACCTGGGGACTGGATCATACCCCCGGTATCGGCGTGGAACCGTATACCCATGCCGGCGAGACGGGTTCTGTGTCCATGTGGCGTGACACAGACGCGGTGGCAAGCTGGTCCTGGGCCGGCTGCGAGGGGAAGCAGAACAAGATCACCGTGTATTCCGACGGCGACACGGCGGAACTCATCCTAAATGGACGTTCCTGTGGGAAGAAAAAGACGAAGGAGTATAAGGCCGTCTTCAAGCACATCGCCTATGAGCCCGGGACGATCACCGCGATCAGCTATGACAGCGCCGGGAAAGAGCTGTCCCGCACCTCCATGAAGACTGCCGAGGGAGCCAGCGAACTGCGCGTGGCTGCTGATCGGAGCACCTTGAAAGCGGGGACGCAGGATCTAGCTTATTTGAGCATCGACCTGACCGGCGCGGACGGGATCACAAAGTCTTCCGAGGACACCGCGGTCACGGTGGAGGTCAGCGGCGCCGGCGAGCTGCTGGCCCTTGGCTCCGCAAAGCCCAATATGGGGGAGAACTTCTTCTCCAATACCCATACCACCTATTATGGGAAAGCGCTGGCCGTTGTCCGCGCCGGAGACGCCCCCGGCGGGATCACGGTGACTGTGCGGGCAGATGGGATGCAGGCCAGGACGGTTGAACTGAACGCAATCTAAGCGGAGTAAAGAGGGGACGTTATGGACAAAAAAGAAACTGGCTTCTGGAACACCCCCCTCACCAGCTCGCTGGTGAGATCCCAGAGCGTAAAGCTGCCGGAAATGCTGCTGGGCTACTTCATCGGCCCCTTCGGGGCGCTGCTGTCCTCCGGCATTTTCACCAGCATCCTGCAAAACTACTTTACCGATGTGCTCAAGCTGGATTTGAGCTTCCTCACGGGGTTACAGCTGTTTTCCACCATCCTGATCGTGGCGGCCAACCTTGTGGTGGGGCAGCTCATTGAACGCACAAAGGCCCTGGCGGGCAAGGCCCGGCCCTGGGTGCTGCTGTCCGCGCTGACGCTGAGCGTGGCAAGCGTGCTCATGTTCATCGTTCCCTTCCAGAGCCCCATGGCAAAAATGGTGTGGATCGCCATCGCCTATAATCTCTACTACGCGGTGGCGTATCCCATCTACAACACCGCTAACTCCACCCTGATCCCTGTGTCCACCCGGGACAGCAAACAGCGGGCCACCCTGGCGTCCTTCACCAACGTGGCGGGCCTGGGGGTCATGGGTGTGGGCTCCATGGTGTTTCCCATGCTGGTGTCCTTCGCCCTGAAGGAGAACCAGGGGCTTTGGTTCATGACCATGCTGGCCGTGGCCATCTTCACCGCCCTGACCATCTTCCTCCAGTTCAAGTTCACCCGGGAGCGGGTCACGGAGGAGAGTATGGGCGCAGCCGGCAGCGACGCCCAGGACAAAACGGCCACCCTGGGGGAACAGCTCAAGGCTGTGACCAGCGAGAAGTGGTGGTGGATTACCATCATCTTTTACATGGGCTTCCAGTGGAGCGGGGCCATGAAGAACGGCTCCATGGCTTTCTTCTGCAAGTGGGTGCTGGACAACACCTTCTTCGGCTCCGCCGACGCCTGGGGCGCGTCCCAATCCCTGCTGGCAGTGCTGGGGGCCATCCCCATGGCGGTGGCGGCGGCGCTGGTGGTGCCGTTGGCCAACAAATTCGGCAAGCGCACCGTCACCATCATCGGCATGGTCGTCGGCGTCGGCGGCGGCGTCATCGCCGGGCTGGGGCAGGGCCAGATCGTCCCGGTGGCCATCGGCGTGGCGATCAAGTGTCTGGGCTCCGCCCCGGCGTGCTACCTGATTTTGGCCATGCTGGCGGACGTCATCGACCACATCGAATTCAAGAGCGGCATCCGCACCGACGGGCTCACCATGTCCATCTACAGCTCCATCATGGTGGCCGCCACCCCCATCTGCAACGCGATTTTCAGCGCCATTTTGAACGGCAGCGGCTATGACCAGGGGGCCGACGTGGCCCTGGACACCGCGGGGCAGACCGCCGCGGCCCAGAGCGCCATCACAGTGAGCTATATTTGGATCGAGACCATCGCCTACGCCCTGTGCGCGGTGCTGATGCTGCTGTGGACGGTGGAGAAAAACCTCCCCGAGGAACAAAAGGCCATCGCGGAGCGCAAAAAATAAGGGGGGCGCGGCGTGAAAGCAAAGCAGGCGTTCAACCCCTATCTCCCCAGCTGGGAGTACATCCCGGACGGCGAACCCCATGTGTTTGGAGACCGGGTCTACGTCTACGGCTCCCACGACAGGTTCAACGCCCCCATCTTCTGCGTCAACGACTACGTGTGCTGGTCCGCCCCGGTGGACGACCTGTCCGACTGGCGGTATGAGGGCGTAATCTACCGCAAGAACCAGGACCCGAAAAATAAGCTGGGCCTGCGGCTGCTGTTCGCCCCTGACGTGTGCCGGGGACTGGATGGGCGGTATTACCTCTACTACGCCTTCGATTTCATGGGGATCATGGGGGTGGCCGTCTGCGACACCCCGGCGGGGCAGTACCAGTTCCTGGGCCACGTCCACTATCCTGACGGCACGGTATGGGGACGGCGGAAGGGCGACCAGTTCCCCTTCGACCCCGGCGTGCTGGCGGACGACGACGGGCGGATCTGGCTGTACTCCGGGTTTTACACCCCCGCGCCCGCCGCCGTCACCGGCTTCAAAAAGCTGCGCAATGACGGCGGCACGGTGGTGGAGCTGGAGCGGGATATGGTGACCATCAAGGGGACCCCCAAGGTGATCTTCCCCAAGGAGGGTCCCGGCTCCTTCCCCAACCACGAGTTTTTTGAGGCCAGCTCCATCCGAAGGGACGGAGACAGATATATCTTCGTCTACTCCTCCCGGCACAACCATGAGCTGTGCTATGCGGTCAGCGGCCGGCCCGACGGCGGCTTCACCTTCGGCGGCACGCTGGTGAGCCAGGGCGATCTGTTTCTGGACGGCAATGAAAGCGAGTGCAAGGGACTGAACTACCTGGGCAACACCCACGGCGGACTGCTGAACATCGGCGGGGACTGGTACATCTTCTACCACCGGCAGACCAACCGCCATTCCTACTCCCGGCAGGCCTGCGCGGAAAGGCTGGTGCGCACCCCGGACGGGGGCTTTAAGCAGGCGGAGGTCACCTCCTGCGGGCTGAACGGCGGACCGCTGCGAGGCATTGGGCGCTATCCGGCCTATATTGCCTGCAACCTGTGGAGCAGGGACGGCGTTGGGCGCTGCGACTGTCCCAGCCCCCGGAGGGCCTTTGCCGCCCATCCCTTTTTCACTCAGACCGGAAAAGACCGGGAGGGGGACGGCGACCAGTACATTGCCAATATGCGGGACGGCGCTGTGGCAGGCTTCAAGTATTTTGACATCCGGCAGCTCAAAACTGTATCGGTGGAATTGAGCGGTGCGGCGGAAGGGGAATTCCTGCTTTCCGACAGGCCGGACTTTCAAACGGTGTCGGCGCGCATCCCGCTGAAGCTGACCGGCGGACGGGCGGAGTTCCGCGCAGACTGTACTTTAGATAACGGGAAGCAGGCGCTGTATTTCAAATTCTGCGGAGAGGGAAGCGTTGATTTTCACTTCTTCTCTCTGAAAGGGGATCAAAATGAAAGCAAACCATTTCAATGACGGCTGGCAATGGAAACACCTGGAGGACGCCACCCCCGGCACACCTGTCACCCTCCCCCACGACGCTATGCTGGCCGAGCCGAGGAACGAGCTGTCCGCCGGAGGGATCAACACCGGCTGGTACGAGGGGCGGGACTATCTCTACACCAAAGTTTTTACGCCGGACAGCGCGCTGGCGGATAAATGCGCTGTGTTGGAGTTCGAGGGCGTGTACCACAACGCCGAGGTGTGGCTCAACGGGGAGAAGCTGGCCTTCCGGCCCTACGGCTACACCAATTTCTACGTGGATTTGACGGGGAAGCTGCGGGCGGGGGAGGAAAACACCCTGGAGGTCATCGCCCGCAACGCCGACCAGCCCAACTCCCGCTGGTACTCCGGCGCGGGCATTTACCGGCCCGTTGTCTTGTGGACGGCGGATCGGGAGCACATCAAGCTCAACGGGGTGAAGATCCGCACCCTGTCCCTGGACCCGGCCCAGATCGAGGTGCGGGTGGAGACGGAGGGTGCGGGGCCGGTATCCGTGGCCGTCCTGGACGGCCGGCGGGAGCTGGCCGCCGCCACTGGGGAGACCAAGGGACAGTTTACATTTACCATGACCCTGGATGGGGCTAAGCCCTGGAGCCTGGACGATCCTCAGCTCTATGCGTGCCGGGTAAGGTTTGGGACGGATGAGGTGGTGGAGACCTTCGGCCTGCGCACCCTGGAGTGGGGCCGCCGCGGCCTGCTGCTCAACGGGGAGCGGGTCATTGTTCAGGGGGCCTGCATCCACCACGATAACGGCGTGCTGGGGGCCTGCTGCTACGAGGATGCGGAGTGGCGCAAGATCCGCATTTTGAAGGAAAACGGCTACAATGCCATCCGCTCCGCCCACAACCCCTGCTCGAAGTTCCTGCTGGACGCCTGCGACCACCTGGGCGTGCTGGTGATGGACGAGTACATCGACCACTGGTACATCCACAAAACCGAACATGACTACGTGGACTACTTCATGGACTGGTGGAAGCAGGATTTGAAGGACATGGTGGACAAGGACTACAACCACCCTTCAGTTATCCTCTATTCCACCGGCAACGAGGTGTCTGAGACTGCCCAGGAAAAGGGGATCAAGCTCACTGCCGATCTGACGAACTATCTCCACCAGCTGGACGATACCCGGCCCGTCACCTGCGGCGTGAACATCTTCTTCAATTTCCTGTCCTCCGTGGGCTTTGGCGTCTACAGCGACGACAAGGCAAAAAAAGAGGCCGAAAAGGCGGAAAAGCTGAAAGCTGCCGGGGCAGCGCCTAAGAAAAAGAAGGCGGTGGGCAGCGAGTTTTTCAACAACATGGCGGGGCTGTTTGGGGACAACTTCATGAAGCTGGGCGCCACCCTCCCCCCCTGCGACTGGCGCACCCGGGACGCTTTCGGGGCTATGGACATCGCCGGGTATAACTACGGCATTTTCCGCTATGAGGGCGACCTGAAAAAGTACCCGGACCGGCTGATCCTGGGCAGCGAGACCTTTTGCTCCGACGCCTACCGATTCCGGGAGCTGGCGAAAAAAGAGCCCCGCATCGTGGGCGACTTTGTGTGGGCGGGCATGGACTACCTGGGCGAGGTGGGCATCGGCTCCTGGGAGTACCAGGACTACGCGCCGGACTTCGGCCACGGCGTGGGCTGGGTGTCCGCGGGCTCGGGCCGGATCGACCTGACAGGCCGGCCCTTGGGCGAGGCGCTGTACACCCGGGTGGCCCTGGAGCAGGACAAGGGCCCGTACATCGCCGTGTGCCCGGTGAACCACACCGGCGATAAGCACTCCCCCTCCGCCTGGAAAATGTCCAACGCCAGCCCCTCCTGGAGCTGGCGGGGCTGCGCGGGCAAGAGCGCCAACGTGGAGGTCTACGCCCGTGCCCACAGTGTGGAGCTGCTGGTGAACGGCAAAAGCGTGGGCAAAAAGGAGCTGAAAAATGACTGCATGGCCAAATTCCGCTGCACCTATGAGGACGGCACGGTGGAAGCGGTGAGCTATGACAGCCATGGGCAGGAGCTGGGGCGCTGCTCCCTGCGCACCGCATCCCCGGAAACACAGCTGCGGGCCGTACCCGAGGAGGGCGACGTGGAGCCGGGCCGCCTGTGCCATATCAGACTGCAATACACCGACGAAAGCGGTGTGGTCAAGCCGCTGGAGCGGGGCATCCTCAGCGTGAAGGTGACGGGCGGCAGGCTGCTGGGCCTGGGCAGTGCGTGCCCCTACAATGAGATCGGCTACACCACAGACCGTACCGACACCTATTACGGTGAGGCGCTGGCTGTCGTACAAGCAGGAGAAGGTGCGGAACTCACCCTGGCTGTTACAGACGGCAGATACGCAGGGAGTGTTACCATCCCTGTGATCCGCTGAGGGAGGATCACAATATGCTCTATATTGGCATTGATCTTGGCACCTCCGCCTGCAAGCTGCTGCTGGTGGACGGGAGCGGCGCGGTGCTCAGCGAGGTGACAAAGGAATACCCCCTGTCCTTCCCCCGCCCCGGCTGGTCGGAGCAGGACCCGGATGACTGGTGGCGGGCGGTGACCGAGGGCATACCGGAGCTGCTGTGCGGCTTTGATGCCGCCCAGGTGGCGGGCATCGGCGCGGGCGGCCAGATGCACGGCCTGGTGGCATTGGACGAACATGACAACGTCATCCGCACCGCCATCCTGTGGAACGACGGGCGCACCGCGAAAGAGGTGGACTATCTCAACAACGAGATTGGACGGGAGAAATTGAGCCAGTACACCGCCAACATCGCCTTCGCGGGCTTCACCGCACCAAAACTGCTGTGGATGCGTGAAAACGAGTCCCAAAACTTCACAAAAATCCGCAAGATCATGCTTCCCAAGGACTACATCAACTACAAGCTGACGGGCATCCACTGCACCGATTATTCCGACGCCTCCGGTATGCTCCTGCTGGATGTTCAGAACAAGCGCTGGAGCCGGGAAATGTGCGAAATCTGCGGCATCTCGGAGGAGCAGCTTCCCAGACTGTACGAGAGCTGGGAGACGGTGGGAACACTAAAAGCTGATGTGGCAAAAGAGCTGGGGTTGCCCGAGAGCGTCAAGGTCTGCGCCGGAGCGGGGGACAACGCCGCCGCCGCTGTTGGCACAGGCGTCGTGGGCGCGGGAGGCTGTAACATCAGCCTGGGCACCTCCGGCACCATCTTCATCAGCTCGGACAAGTTTGGCGTGGACCCCAACAACGCCCTCCATGCTTTCGCCCACGCCGACGGCGGCTGGCACCTGATGGGCTGTATGCTGTCCGCCGCGTCCTGCAACAAGTGGTGGTGTGAGGACATTTTGGGCACCAGCGATTACCAGACGGAGCAGAAGCCCATCGACACGAACAAACTGGGCCGAAACCGGGTCTTCTTCCTGCCCTACCTGATGGGGGAGCGCTCCCCCATCAACGATACCAAGGCCCGGGGCACGTTCATCGGCATGAGCATGGACACTACCCGCGCCGACCTCACCCAGGCGGTGCTGGAGGGCGT
>CATKZW010000024.1 GCA_949841465.1 uncultured Oscillospiraceae bacterium | reverse complement strand
TCCGCCGGAGAATGAGGGCTCCGACGTGACTCCGCCGGAGAATGAGGGCTCCGATGTGACTCCGCCGGAGAATGAGGGCTCCGACATGACTCCGCCGGAGAATGAGGGCTCCGACGTGGCTCCGGACGACGGGGAATTCCCCATAGTTACGGCGGACGGCGACGATGGGGCCACCACGATTACGGCGACGGCAAGCCGTACCATCAGGAAGGATAACCAAGCGGATGGCGAGCCAAATTTTTTGAGGCTCAAATATGCGAACGGCGATGGTTTTCACCGCATGGTTACGGCGACATTCCTGCTTTCCGGCGTTAATATCACCAATGTCGAGGCGACGCTGCGTTTGTATACAACGAAAGTAGAGAGCAACTTTACCAATTCATCATACGGAATGTATGTCACCTCAATCACAAACCCCGCGGATATTTCGGATACAACGACCTACAATTTTAACACGGTGGCTTCGTATTGTTTTACGAATGCAAACAATACGAACACACCCATAAATACCCCAATCGCACGCATTACAACATCAGCCGTGGCAAACAACTGGCTGGAAATTGATGTGAGCGACGCGGTCAAGGCGGCTTTGGCAAGCGGCGCGTCTTCCATTACCTTTATTGGATATCCGCCGCAGTATGACGGCAACGGAAACAACGGCATCGAATTCTATTCGACACGGTATTCCGATTCCAGTATGCACCCGCAGCTCACAGTCGAGGCGGCCCCCACCATCGTGTCGGTTACCCCGCCTGCGGCTATGGACGTGCCCTTAGACAGTACGGCCGACGTATTGCCCGCGACGGTGACGGCCACGATGAGCAACGGCGGCACCCGCGAAGTGCCGGTGACGTGGAATGTTACAGGTGACGCGTTCACAACAACCGGGCTGAAGACGATAACAGGAATCGTCGACGGCTACGCTGGCCAGGTCACTATCAGCGTGACGGTCAAGGGGCTGAACATCCCCCCCGCGGAGACCGTTAATGGCGCTCTGCTGGCGGACGTTTATGTCCAGTCTGGCAGTCATGCCGATAAAACACCGAACGAATCGACGACAGAGCCGGCATATAGAACTGATTGGCTGCGCATGAAAAACAGCAATAGCAACCAAGCATATACCCGGCGGATCTGTATGCTTTACGACATTTCAAACGTGCCGGCAAACGCCTATCAGGTGCAGATTGTCCTGAAGGTAGTCGGCTCGCCGGAGGGCCACTACATCGGCGGCGGCTTCTACGTGCTCAATGACAGCGTTACGGCGGCCGACCTGGCGGAGAACAGTATTACGTTTAACAAGACAGGCGGCTGGGTGAACAATATCAACACCCCGGACGGCACCTTCTCCTCCAGTATTGTGAACGGCAAGGTATATATTGACATAACCGAGCAAGTGGCCGCGGCAAAGGCCGCGGGCAAAAGCACCATCGGCATTCTGCTCAGATCGCCGACCCCGGCGGATCAAAACGGGATTAACTTCTATTCCAGCCGGTCGACCGAGGCCGGGGCAGAGGCCCCTGCCCTGATTATCCAGGACGAACCCATGATCAGGAGCATTGACCCGGTAAACGTGACGACCCCGTCCGGCACCTACCCGCCCCTGCCCAGTACGGTGCACGTCACCACCAAAGAAAACGTCCAAATGGACGCGGCGGTGACCTGGGACCCGATTCCCCAAGGCTCCTACACCGCGGTCGGCACGTTTAAAGTCACCGGCCGGCTGGACAACTGGTACGGCGTGACGGTGGAGGCCACCGTGAGCGTGACCGCCCCGGCGGGCTACACGGGCACCACCTATTACATCTCCACCAGCGGTAATAACAACAACCCCGGAACCAGCGAGAGCCAGCCGTTCGCAAACTTTGATAAGTTTAACAACCAGGACATCGGGCTCCTGCCCGGGGACAAGATCCTGCTCAAGCGGGGCGACACCTTCAACGGCTATCTGCTCCCCACTGGCAGCGGCACAGAGGACGCGCCCATCACCATCTCGTACTATGGCGACGCAAGCGCTCCCATGCCCATCATCAACGGCGGCGGCACCACGTACAGCCTGTACAGCGCCACCATTATGCTCTACAACGTGTCCCACTATGTGGTGGACGGACTGGAAGTCACAAACCGCGCAAATTTCAACCAGGCTTTGAATTCAAATACCGACCCATACATCCGGGGCGGCATCTATGTATTCACCTGCGATGATTATGTCGGCTACGGCTATGAGATCAAGAACTGCTATGTCCATGACGTGGCGACCAATAAAAGCTCCAGCGAAATTACAGGGTCGAACGGCGGCGGCGGCAGCGCCAAAATCAGCGGCGGCATCATCGTGCAGGCCGAGCACCGGGACCGGTTCGGCGTCCAGACCTGGCAGAACAACGGCCACAGCGTGGATTCAGAGCACCTGGCCGGTTTTCATGACGTTAATATCCACAACAACATCGTCCAGAACGTGGCCCACGAGGGCATCCGCACCAAGGTGAACGGGCACTATAACATGAATGACCCCAATGCCTACCCCCGCCGCTGCTCCAACGTGCATATCCACGACAACTACATTGAAAGCACCTTGGGCGACGGCATTGTGGTGGGCGAAAATGACTACAACGCCAATATTGTGGTGGAGCGCAACGTGGTGAAGGACGCGGCGAAGTGGAGCAACCCCGGCGCGTACTATGCCGGAGTATGGGTACACTACGGCCATGACGTGGTATTCCAGTACAACGAGGTATACGGCACCCGTTACGGCTCCACGGACGCGGAAGCGTTCGACGCGGACCACCAGAGCGATGGAACCATTTTCCAGTACAACTACAGCCACAGCAACTGGGGCGGTTTCGTACTGCTTATGCAGACCCAGACCAACACGGTCGTCCGGTACAATATTTCCGCCAACGACGGCTGGGGCGGCAAGGGCGGCTCGGAGGAGATCATCAACGACCACTCCACCACTGGGAACGCGCCGAAAGTACCGGATGTGTATAACAACACATTCTACATTACCGACAAAAACAGCACCACGGTACTGTACGGCCACACGCCAAACAACGCCTATACCAAATTCCGAAACAATATTGTTTTGGCGGAGCCTGGTGCGACGCTGAGGTTTTCTAAGGGCACAAGCTCGGCGAGCTCCATCATTGAGAACAACCTGTTCTCCAGCTATGAGATGTTTACTGCGAATATGCCCTTCACGAAAGAACAGCTGGAGGCGAAGAATAACATCTTTGCGGACCCCAAGCTGGCCAACCCCGGGCTCACAACAGCGCACGACGCGACGAGCCTGGACAGCCTGGGCGGGACAGCCGCCGTCTGGGCGATGCTGGAGGACGGGAAGGTCTGGGACGACTTCATCAAGCCCCGCATCGCGGAGGCCTTTACTCCTGCGGAGGATTCTCCTGCGCTGGAGAAAGGACAGGTGATTGCGGGCCTCGACCTGCGCACGGATATCCTTGGCAACGCGATCCGTGAGACCCCCTCCATCGGCGCGATTGAACCGGCGGGCGCACCGCTGGCTGAGGCTGAGATGCCCACGATCGACGTTGATCTGGAGAGCAGCAAGACCCTGGCTGAGGGGGAGACGTTGACGCTGAGCGTAAGCGCGTCGGTTACTGACGGCGGAACGCTGAGCTATCAGTGGTACAAGGACAACAAACCAATCACGAACGCGGTGAGCAGCAGCTATACGATCACCAGTGCTGCGGCTGCTGACGCGGGAGTTTATTACGTGGAAGTTTCCAACACGCTGAACGACACAAGCAAAACAGCGACAAGCGCCAAATGCACCGTGTCCATGAAGACAGCTGACGCGATTGGCGGAAGCGTTGCCATCCATGGCGACGCCAAGTTTGGCGAAATCCTGACGGCAAATCTGACAAATCTGGAGCCTGCGGACGCAACAGTAGAGTGCACCTGGAGCCGTGGTGGCGTCACCATCGGGACGGGTGAATCCTATACGCTGACGCAAGCGGATATCGGACATATCGTCACGCTGACGGTGTCCGGAACCGGAAACTGGAGCGGGACCCTGAGTGCGGACACCGATACGGTGTCTAAGGCGGACGGCCCCGATGCGCCGGAGCGCAGCAGCTTCACCGTAAGCGATGTCACTGCGGAGGGAGCGACGGATGGCAGCATAACTACGAGCATTGATACCAGCCTGCTTGAATGGACTGCCTCCGGTACCACAAATTGGGCGCCCTTTACCAGTCCTCTGGAAAATCTTGCTCCAGGCAGCTATGAGATCCGTTATGCCGAAACCAGTACCCATCTGCACAGCGGGGCGCTGACCCTGACCGTCCTGGGCTATGGCATGACCCAGGCGGAAATGCCGAACGCTGTTTTTGATGCGCGGTCCATGACATTGAGCGGTGTGGACACGGATATGGAGTACTCCCTGGACGGCGGAGATACCTGGATTCCTGTGGCGAGTGACCCAACTGTTTTGGCCGAAGGGTCCGTTACCACGGCGTATGGGATTCAAGTGCGCCGGAAGGGCAATGGCACAACGATCATGAATTCGGACCCCCAGGAAATCCATGTGACGCACGCCGAAGAACCGACCGTCGGCAAGCGGGATGAAACAGCGGATGCCGCAGGCGCCATTACGGGAACAGACACAGGCATGGAATACCGCGCCGTGGGCAGCGCCACTTGGCTTCCATGCACACAGGGCGAGACTGAGACGGCGCCCGGCACCTATGAAGTCCGCAGGGCAGGAGCGGGCACCATGCTGGCAAGCCACGCGGTGGAGGTTGTGATTCATGGGTACACCGCACCGCCCGCCACGGAAATTCCGGTAACAGGCGTAAGCCTGAACAGGCGCAGCGTGGCATTGTACCGCAACGCAAATCCCAAAACGGCGACCTTGACCGCCACCGTGACGCCTGGAAACGCCAGCGAGCCAGGCGTGCGTTGGAGCAGCGACAATACGTCTGTTGCCACAGTGAATGAAAAGGGCGTAGTCACTGCCGTGGGGAACGGGACCGCGACGATTACAGTCACCACGCTGGACGGCGGTTTTACCGCCACCTGCACTGTTACGGTATCGACATATACGGCTCCCCCCACTAATCCGACCTATCCCACGTATCCCACGTATCCCACGTATCCGACAAACCCCACCACGCCGCCCCAGACTGTGACCACCACGAACCCCGATGGAAGTACCACGACGACAGTAACCGACAAGGCAAACGGCACGGTAACGGCGACCACCAAGAGTCCCAACGGCAAGGTAGTGGAAGTCATTACGAGAAGAAACGGATCTACCACGCAGACAGTGACCGAGCCAAATGGTAAAGTAATCAAGACTGTCGTTGCGGTGAATCGTGACATGACGATCACAGTCACTTCACCCCGCGGGGTCAAGAAGGCGGAGGTATCCATCCCGGCGCAGATCACGGCTCCGCAAAACCAGTTTATCGACGTGGCGGCAAACCACTGGGCCAAGGATGCTGTAAACGCTATGTCCGGGATGGCCGTGATGCAGGGTGTGGGAGGAAACAGGTTTGACGGGGAAACAAATGTGACCCGTGGTATGTTTGTTACCATGCTCCACCGCCTGTCTGGAGAACTGCCGCCCGAGCAGGCGGTGCAGTTTGAAGATGTGATGAACAGTCAATGGTATGCACAGGCGGTATCCTGGGCAACTGACAGCGGCATAGTCAACGGCGTGTCCTGGAATCAGTTCGCGCCGGAAAGCCAGCTTACCCGTGAGTCCCTTGCGGTCATGCTGTACCGCTACGCGGATTTCCTCGGCGTGAATACAGGGGACGCAGAGGCTGCTCTGTTCCGCTATTCGGACGCCCAGCAGGTCAGCGGCTGGGCCGCGGAGGCGATGAACTGGGCCGTCTCGAATGGACTGCTCCAGGGAGTGGGTCAGAATCGGCTTGACCCGAGCGGCAGCGCCACCCGGTATCAAATCGCGGTAGTATTTGAACGTTTTATCAATCTGTTGAAGTGATAAACTGAATCCGTGGGGATTCCTCCGGATGTCCTGCGTTCGGAGGGGTCCCCACGGTCATTTTAGGCGGGTGAGAGGCATCATGAAACAAAATAATTTGAAAAGGGTTTTGCCCGCAGTACTGGCGTGCGGGGCCGTGCTGCTGGCCGCGCTGGCGATTTTTTTCATTGCGCAAAACCAGGACCGCCTTGAATCTGCCATGCCGGAGGACGAATACAATTTTTATGCCCAGTTGAGAAGAGCGGAGGTATCGGCGTATTTTTTCCAGGAGCATAGCGTAGAGCTGGGGGCGGATGAAGGAGCCTGGGAGCAGTCTTATGGAGGGGAAACGCCGGCGAAAATGCTGGACCAGCTGGTAATGGAGCAGGCAGGATACGACCAGGCTCTACGAACCCTGTCGGAGCGCTATGATACGGCCCCCATGCCAACCTATCGCGAGATGACGGAGGAGCTGACAGAATTCAATCAGCAGCGGCAGGAAACATTAGAAAGTGGAGGCGTGATTTATGGACCAACCCAATATGGGGCCATAGAATACTATCTCACCCTGCGCGGCAACGCGGAAACCGCGCTGATTGGAGCTATTTTTGATGATGCTTTAGAGAACCATGACAAGGAGCTGCGGGAGCGCTACGAGGCAATGACGGCAGAGGAGCTGAGAAGGCATTTTATGGCGCGCCTTGTGTTGTACAGCATTGAACCGGAAGAATTTGCGGCCAATCCTGAGGCAGCGGAACAAGCCCAGCGCGTTGTTATGAAGCTGCTGGAGCAGGACGCGGAGACACCTGTGGAAACGCTTTCTGCCCAGGCCGGCCTGCCTGTGAGCGGCAGGGAACTTCTGCTGGACAGCGGCACGCTCAGCAGAGAGGACAGTTTTTCCCCCGCGTTGCTATCGCAGGCTGCGAATTGCGGCGTGGGAGGATGCTTTATCGCCCCGCTCTCAGCGGACAGCAGCTATACGGGGGTTTATCTGGTAGTGGAGACAGACGCGGGGGACAAGCCCGACTTTGAGGATGCTAAAATCACGGTGGCGGCTCAATACGCAAACGAGATATTTGAGCGCGAGATGTCTGAGCTCAAATGAGATTTTTAATGAGGAAAAATCAGGAATATCGGAACTGCTCCGCCCAATTATATGCCGGATTGTCCAAGACCTAAATACAAAGCGAGGAATCAGTTATGAATCTGCCGCAAAAGGTATACCTCATCATGTTTATGGGACAAAGCAATATGGCGGGGAGAGGAACCGCCTCTCAGGCCCCAATGGTCGAGCCGGGGACAGCCTATGAATTTAAGGCAATCACCCAACCCAACACCCTGTGCCCGCTCCAAGAACCCTTTGGGGCATTGGAAAATAACCCATCCGGCGTGTATGAACCTGAGATGAAAACCGGCTCTATGGTGTCGGCCTTTGTCAATGCTTTCTATGCGGTGAGCCACGAACCTGTTGTGGGTGTTTCCTGTGCGAAAGGAGGGTCTTCCATCTCGGAATGGATGCCGGGTACGCCTTATTACCGGGACGCAGTAGCGCGCAACCGGGTGTGCGCTGATTGGCTGGCTCATCACCACATACAGGTATTGAAAAACACTGTGATATGGTGCCAAGGCTGTACAGACGGCGATCTGCATACCGATCCACGCCTATACAAAAGGAGTACCGAAACCTTCCTGCACTCTTATATGAGTGACTGTGGGATGGACACTAGTTTTCTGATTCAGATTGGGAATCACCGGGACGATGCCAATCTCTACGTTCCTATCCAGCAGGCACAGCTGGCGCTTGCGCAGGAAAATCAGGATATTGTTCTGGTCAGCCAGTTGCTGAAAACATTTGCCCAAAGGGGCTTGATGAGGGATGCGTTCCACTATTTACAAGAGGGATATAATCTGGTAGGTGATGAGGCGGGCCAAAATATGGCTAATTATATTTTGGCCCATAAAAGCTGAAGCGATATGTTTTCTGTGCCCTCTCGAAGCCTGGGTTCACTTCATAAAAAGAGAACCGAGGCGTTTCCGTTTCGGTTCCCAGCCTGTCAAAAAGCGTAAAAAGATAAGTATGGGTGAAATGCAGAGGGAGAAAGAGCCTGGATTGCCGTTTGCTTTCCACCTGGCCAGCTTCTTCATAGTCCTTCCAAATGAGCCATAGGATGGTTTTTACGCAGCTTTTGGAACGGGTGCACAGCTGCCTGGTGAGACACCGGGCGCTGAAGACGGCGGCTCCATGGGCACGCCGCTCTTGCCGGGAAGCGAAAAACGTGATAGAATAACGGCCGGAGCTTTGCTTCCGGCCTCTATGAAGAGGGGGCCGGGACAGCGGCTGCTCTGGAGCGGGCAGAATACTGGTATCAACAGGCCGCAAAGCAAAATCATGAGCTTGCTCTAAAGAAGTGCCGGGAGCTCGGCATCATCATTGACAAACAGAAAGGCTGATCCCATGTTTTACGCTATCCTCGCCGCCGCCCTGGTGGTACTCGACCAGGCGGTTAAATATCTCGTCCGCGCCAACATCCCCCTGGGGGGGGCCGTCCCCTTCATCCCGCATCTGCTGGATCTGACCTACGTCCAGAACACCGGCGCGGCCTTCTCCATGCTGCGCTCCCACACCTGGCTGCTCACGCTCACCTCGTCGGTGGTGGTGGCGGTCATGTGCTGGCTGGTGGTGAAGGGCTTCTTCAAAAACCGCCTGGGGCAGTTTTCCGCCGCCCTGGTGCTGGCGGGAGGGATGGGCAACCTCATCGACCGGGCGGTGTTCGGCTTTGTCACCGACATGTTCAAAACCACTTTTATGAACTTTGCCGTGTTCAACGTGGCCGACTGCTGTATCACCGTCGGCGTGCCCCTGCTGTTTTTGTACGTATGGCTGTACGTGGGCAGGGAGGAGAAAAAGGAGGCTGGGGAAAGCGCCGGGGACGGAGAGACGGAAACGGTGGAGCGGGACGGACAGGTGAGTGAAACGGATGAGAAGTGAAGAAGAAACCATGGCTCTGCCCAGCTTCCCCCTGACGGTCACCGAGCCGGGCCGGGCGGACGCGGTGCTGGCCGCGGCGCTGGACGGCCTCACCCGCTCCGCCGCCCAGCGCTGGCTGGATGAGGGGCGGGTCACTCAGGACGGCAGGGCGCTGAAAAAGAACGCCAGGCTGCAGCCGGGGGACGAGCTGATGATCTCCCCGCCCCAGCCCGCGCCCATCGACCTGGTCCCCCAGAACATTCCCTTGGACGTGGTGTACGAGGACGGGGACGTGATCGTGGTGAACAAGCCCGTGGGGCTGGTGGTCCACCCCGCGCCGGGCCACCTGGATGGCACGCTGGTCAACGCGCTGTTATATCACTGCAAAAATTCCCTGTCCGGAATCAACGGGGAGCTCCGCCCCGGCATCGTCCACCGCATCGACCGGGACACCTCCGGCCTGATTATCGCGGCGAAAAACGACCGCGCCCACCTCTCCCTGGCCGCCCAGCTCCAGGACCACTCCCTGTTCCGGCTGTACCACGGCGTGGCGGCGGGCGCCTTCCGGGAGAACTCCGGCGCCGTCTCCGCCCCAATCGGGCGGCACCGCACCGACCGCAAGCGGATGGCCGTCACCCCCGACGGGCGGGAGGCCGTCACCCACTGGCAGGTGGTCAGCGCCAACAGCGGCTGCTCCCACATCACCTGCCGGCTGGAGACGGGGCGGACCCACCAGATCCGCGTCCATATGGCCCACATCGGCCACCCCCTGCTGGGGGACACGGTATACGGCGCGAAAAAGCCCGTGCCCGGGCTGGCGGGACAGTGCCTCCACGCCGCCCAGCTCACCTTCACCCATCCGGCCACCGGGGAGCGTGTGACGGTGGAGGCCCCTCTGCCTGACTGGTTTAATGCAGTTTTGAAACGGTATGGATTGGAGTGAAAGGAGCGGAAATGAAGCTCAAACAAGTGAAGTACCTGATTTATGCCCTTGGGGGAGCCTGTATTCTGATGGTAGCTCTGCTTGGCCTCACAAATTCCCAGGTATTTCTCTGGCTGACGCTGGTTCTTGCCGTGGCCGCTGTGGCCGTCAGCCTGGTCTGGTGGCGCTGTCCGTACTGCGGTGAGCATTTGGGCCGGGATGTGGGCGAATACTGCTCCCATTGCGGCCGAAGGCTGGACCAGAACGACCTGGTATAGGGACAAAAGTCTAAAAGTTTCTTTTTGCCCCGCTTTTTCTTTTCAAAGAAAAGGCGGGCCGCCGGAGGCAAAAAAAGAAAGGCCGCCGGCAGGCAATTGAAATAACCCTTCCGCGTTTGGGGCAGACTAGCTCCAAAAACGGAAGGGGACTTTTTTATGCTCAATCACCGTAAGGCCGCCGTCATCGGCTGCGGCTTTGTAGGCGCATCCATTGCGTTCAGCCTGATCCAGCGGGGGCTGTTCAGCGAGCTGGTGCTCATCGACGCCAATCAGGACAAGGCCGAGGGCGAGGCCATGGACCTGAGCCACGGCCTGCCCTATATCGCCGCCATGGACGTGCGCGCCGGGAGCTACGACGACCTCAGCGACTGCGCCCTCATCGTCATCACCGCCGGGGCCAACCAGAAGCCGGGCCAGACCCGTTTGGAGCTGATCGGTCAGAACGTCTCCATTTTGAACTCCATCATCCCCCAGATCACCGCCCGGCCCTTTGAGGGCATCCTGCTCATCGTGTCCAACCCTGTAGACGTGCTCACCTACGCGGCGTTTCGCATCTCCGGCTACCCCGCCCATCGGGTGATGGGGTCCGGGACGGTGCTGGACTCCGCCCGTCTGCGCTACCTGCTGGGGGAGCACCTGGATGTGGACAGCCGTTCCATCCACGCCGTCATCGTGGGCGAGCACGGGGACAGCGAGCTGGCGGTGTGGAGCGGGGCCAACGTGTCCGGGGTGCCCCTGGACGGCTTCTGCGAGATGCGGGGGCGGACGGAGCACCAGGAGGCCCGGAAGCGGATCTATGAGGACGTGCGGGACAGCGCCTACGAGATTATCCGCCGCAAGGGAGCCACCTACTACGGCATCGCCATGGCGGTGGCCCGAATCGCGGAATGCGTCATGAAGGACGAGCGGGCCATCCTGCCCGTGTCGGTGGTGCTGGGCGGGCAGTACGACGGCCTGCGGGATCTGGCGCTGTCCATCCCCTCCATCGTGGGGCGGCGGGGCGTGGAGCAGATATTGGAAATCCCCCTGGCGGAGGACGAGCGGGCGGCGCTCCACGCTTCCGCGGAGCAGCTCCGGGAGGTCATCATGGAGCTGGATCTGCCGTAGTTACTTTTTCTTTGTAAAGAAAAAGTAACCAAAAAGAAACTTTTAGTCCGCTGACGGACAGGGTAGTATCTGCCCCGCTTTCACCCGGCAACTGACGTTAAAATGGCCCCCGGCATCAGCCGGGGGCCGGGTTATTTAGTGATGGCCGCCCTTGTGGTGGCTTTCGCTGTGGTGTGTGGAGGTATTCACGGACTGGGTGGAGGTAAAGTAGGTGTAACAGCTCCCGTCGCAGTGGCCGTCGGCGTGGCCGGCGCCATTGCAGGAGTAGCATACGTCGCCGTGGATGTGGTTCCCTGTTATGGTACAGCCCTCCACCGCGCAGGGGTCGGAGAGCAGGACGACGCGCCCGTCCAGATGCACGTGCAGGCTGGTTTCCGTACAGACCGGGCAGTAGGGGGCCCGCATGGGAGCGGTTCCGACCTCAGGCGCAAAGGCGGGAGTGGGGGCATTGGACTTCGGCATGGGAACAACCTCGCCGTCCCTGTGGTAGTGCGCTTCGGAAATCGCGCAGTCCTCCTTGATGCAGGGCCCATAGCCTGCGCTGACCTTCATAAACAGATTGCCGCTTTCATCGAAAACCAGGCGGCGGCCCTGCTCATCCAAGGGATAGCCGTTTTCGTCCATGCCTGTGATCGTATAGTTGTCAAAGTCCTTTGCAGGTGCGGCGGTGGGGACGGGTATGGCGTCGCCGGCCTCGGCGCTGCCCACAAGACCGCCGGAGGCGGCGTCCGAGCCCGTGACCAGTTCATAGCCGTAGATTCGGGAATCAACGCGCCCGACAATGCCGCCGTCCGCCGATACCGAGTTGCCGTCCTCATCAAAGATGGGGAGCTCGACGTTATAATCACTGACGTCCCGCGAATCGAGAACGTAGCCGCTATCCGTAGTATCCGGGCTTATGGGGTGCAGATCGCCGTTTTCGTCCTTGTAGTACATTGTGCTGACGCCCATGCCATATACCCAGCCGTCCCCCGTCATGAACAGCTTCCGTTCGCCCCGGCGGGCCTGCTCCAGCATGTCCTCGGCGGCGGCCATCGCCGCGTCGGCCTCTTCCTGAGTCAGTTTCCCATCGGCCGCCATCTGGGCGTATTTTTCCTTTATCAGGCTCAGGTCCACGTCGTCCGGCTCTACCTCGGTGAAGTCGGACTGGATGCCCTTGGTGGCCTCAATGTCGGGTACGGAGACAATGCGGGAGGACAGTGCAGTGGATGCAAGGTAGGGGGCCAGGTCGACGCCGGCGGCGCTGGTATCGGTGCCGTCGGAGAAATATTTGACCTGGGTTACGGCACCTGCCACATCATAATAAATGCCAAGCTGGCGTTTAGGCGAGTCAGGGTCCAGCTCATAGGTGTCGCTAAAGGGTCTGGAGGAGGAAAAGGACGGTTCGCCCAGCAGCGCGTGTACCTTATCCTGGGGCATGCCCACATAGAGGTCCTGGACCTTGTCGGGCAGACCGGCAAGGTAGTCCGCCGATGTTTTTTCGTTTAGGCTCAGAGAGGTGTTTACCTTTACGCTATCGTACTCATCCGGCTGTTTCGGCTCGCTGGCAAAGGTCACGGTGACGGCCAGCACCAGCGACAGGGTGAAAATCACCCCAATGATAGAGGTCTTCTTGAATTTCATAATGGATAGTATCCTTTCTTCGGCCGCTTTTCGGCCGAACGTCTGGCAGAAGGCAGGGCCGGAGCCCTGGGTCGCCAGGGAGACAAGCGCCTGGGCGTAGTCCGCCCGCCGGTCCTCCCCCAGCCGCTTCAGCGCGGCCCGGTCGCAGGACAGCTCGATGTCCCGCCGCAGAAGCCGCGACATCAGCCACACCGCCGGGTTCCACCAGTGGACCACCAGGGCCAGCGCCATGGCGTAGTGCCACAGATTGTCCCGGCGGGCGGCGTGCACCCCCTCGTGGGCCAGGACGCAGTCCAGCGCCTCCCCGTCCAGCCCTGGGGACAGCACCACCGTGGGCCGGAGGGCCCCGAAGGTCAGCGGCGCGCCCTCCATGGGGCCCTCCCGCAGGCGGGCGCACTTGGGCAGGGCGGCGTACCGGGGGTCGTCCCGGTCCAGGGGGATGGCGCAGGCCACCGCCCGGCGGGTGCGGGTCCAGCTCAGCACGTACCGCATCGCCAGCACCGCCCCTGCCGCCAGCCACGCCGCCAACAGCACCGTTTCCCAGGGAACGCCCGGGTCGGGCCGGGGCGCGGGGACGCCCTGGGGAAGAACGTATGGCTGCGGTATGGGCGCAGGGGCGGGCGCGGCCTGCCGCTCTGGGGCAAAGAGCCGGGACAGCCCCCACAGGGACAGCACGCTTTTCGGCGCGGCGGGGGTGAGCAGACGGAACAGACACACCGCCCACAGGGCCAGCCGGGCTCCGGGGACCAGACGGTCCCTCAGCGCCCGCCGCAGGACGGCCACCACCAGGATCATCACTGTGCCATAGAGGGCGTTTTGTAATAACTGTGACATTGGAAAACACCTCGTAACATCGTTTCCGATTGAGAAGCACGTTTCGCAGTCGTGCGGCAGCGTAAACAGTACTGCCAACGGTGGCGGCGGTCTAAAGCTCTTTTTGGTTCTTTTCCTCTTGAGAAAAAGAACGGATCAGCTCCCGGAGCTGATCGGCCTCCGCCGGGGTCAGGTCCTTTTCGCTGAGGAAGGCGGAGAGGAACTGGGTCTTGGACCCGCCGAACAGCCGGCTGATGAGGCTGTCTGTCTCCTGCCGCTGGACCTCCTCCCGGCTGGCCAGCGGGGCGCACAGGAAGCCGGGATCCGACCGGCTCACAGCCCCCTTGTCGATGAGCTTCTTGATGACGGTGTAGGTGGTGTTCCGGTTCCAGCCGACGGTGTCCGCCAGCCGCTTGGCCAGCGCGCCCGCCGTCTGGGGTCCGTCCTCCCACAAAGGCTCCATCACCTTCAGCTCGGAATCAAACAGCTTTTCCATGGAATGTGACCTCCTTCTGCGCGGTCGGGGACGCGCAAAATGACTATTGCAATAGTAGCCCTAAAAAGATACTACTACAATAGTCACCCTCTGTCAAGACATTTCCGAAATTTTTTTCGGCTGATTTTTTGTGCCGGGAGGACAAGCCTGCTAAAAGCGGCCTGTCCGAGCATTGCTCAGACAGGCCGCCTTCGACAGGCTGAAATTTTCCCGCCGGCTCTGCGGCGGCTTTTCCGTTTCGTGCCGTGATGATTACTTCTTCTGGACGTACTTCAGGCAGTCCAACATAACGGCCACCAGGATGATGATGCCGGAGAACACGAACTGGAGGTTGGCGTCAATGCCCAAGGTGGTCAGGGAGTAGGTCAGGGCGGTGAAGATAAACACGCCCGTCACCACGCCGGAGATCTTGCCGATGCCGCCGGTGAAGGAGACGCCGCCCACCACGCAGGCCGCGATGGCGTCCATCTCCCAGCCCTGGCCGTAAGCCGCTGAGCCGGAGCCGAACATGCGGATACACTCCAGCCAGGAGCCGAAGCCGTACAGGATGCCCGCCATGATAAACGCGCCCACCGTAACCCAGAACACAGAGATGCCGGAGACCGACGCCGCCTCAGGGTTGCCGCCCACGGCGTACAGGTTCTTACCGAAGGTGGTCTTGTTCCAGATGAACCACACGATGACCACCGCCGCCAGCGCCCAGAGGATGATGGTGGGGAAGCCGTTGAGCTTGGGGATGATCATGTCGGGGATGCTGGAGTCGATGCCGCCGAAGGACACGCCCTTGGTGGCGTAGGTCACCAGGCCGAAGATGACCAGCATATTCGCCATGGTGGAGATGAAGGGGTGCATTTTGAACTTGGCGGTGAAGAAGCCCGCGATGGTGGTGAAGATGGTGCACAGCACGATACACACCACCAGGGCCAGGAGCACCCGCGCGGGGACCGGCATACCGGTGAAGTCAAAGATATGCCCAAAGACGCCGCCGGTGTTGATGCCGTTGTGCATCACGATGGTGGCGGCGGTCATGCCCATGCCCACCATACGGCCAATGGACAGGTCGGTGCCGGCCAGCATAATCAGGCCCGCCACGCCCAGCGCCAGGAACATCCGGGGGGACGCCTGCTGGAGGATGTTCAGGATATTGTTCACCGTCAGCAGCTGGACCTTGGGCCCCTTGACGATGGGGGTGACGATACACAGCGCGATGAAGATGACGGCAATGGCCAGATACAGGCCGTTGCGCAGCAGGAAGGTGCGGATGTTGAAGCTGTACCGATAGTTCTCCCACCGCTGGGCCATGGACTCGCCCAAGGTGAACTTGGACAGCCGCAGCAGGTCGATCAGGTGGTATTTGTGATCGAAGGCGGCGTGGCGGCGGTCCTTAATGTCCTGTAGGTCCTTGTCCAGCTTCATCTTTGCGTCGAACAGGCGGTTTTTATGGACGTACTTCTCGTCCTTGATCTCCTGGGCGTCGCTGAGCTTGGCCACCGCGGCCTGGTGCTCCTGGTTGAGCTGGGCCACCGCCGCCTGGTACTTCTGCTGGGCCTGGGCCTTTTCCTGGGTACAGCTGGCCTCCACCACCTGGTAGTAGCTGGCGTAATTGGCCTTGAGGTAGCCCTCGGCGTCGGCGATGAGCTTGGAGATCTGCTCCTTGTTCCTGGCCTCCACCGCCTTAGCCTGCTCCAGCTCCTTCCTGAGCTGGGCCCGCCGGGTCTCCTTCTCCTGGGCCGTGTAGATGCGGTCCCGCTTCAGATTGTCCAGGGCGCTTTGAATCTCGACGGCCTTATCGGTGCCATCCTTGCGCAGGGCGTTGATCTGCTCCTGGATGCCGCCCACATAGTCGTCGATGGGCTTGCGCAGCTGGAGCTCCTGCTCCGCCGTCAAAATCTTTGTATTCTCTGTTGCCATATGCAATGTCCCCCCTTACAGATATTTCGCGCTGAGCCGCAAAAGCTCCTCCTGATCGGTCTCGCTGCTGTTGACGATGCCGGAGAGGTAGCCGTTGGACATCACGCCGATCCGGTTGGTGATGCCCAGAATCTCCGGCATTTCGGAGGAGACCACGATGATGGTCTTGCCCTGCTTTGCCATGTTGATGATCAGCTCGTAGATCTCATATTTGGCGCCCACGTCGATGCCGCGGGTGGGCTCGTCCATCATAAAGACCTGGGGTTCCCGCTCCAGCCACTTGCCGAAGATGACCTTCTGCTGGTTGCCGCCGGACAGGCTGGTAATCATGTCGTCCGGGCCCATGCACTTGGTGTGCATGGTCTTGATCTCCTTGGCGGTGGCCTTGACCATCTTGGCGTCGGACAGCGCCACGCCGGCCTTGTACTGCTCCAGGTTGGCGATGGTGGTGTTAAAGGTCAAATCGCACTTGAGGAACAGGCCGTTGGCCTTGCGCTCCTCGGTGATCATGGCAAAGCCGTGCTCGATGGCCTCCTTGGCGTTGGAGAAGTTCATCAGCCGGTTTTTGAAGTAGACCCGGCCCGCAGCGCGGGTGCGCACGCCGAAGATGGTCTCCAGCAGCTCGGTGCGCCCTGCGCCCACCAGGCCGTACAGGCCGAAGATCTCGCCCTCCCGCACGTCGAAGGAGATGTCCTGGAGGTGGGGCGCGTACTTGGTGGACAGGTGCTGCACCGACAAAATGGTGTCCCCCGGCGTGTTGTCCACCGGTGGGAAGCGGCTTTCCAGGGAGCGGCCCACCATGGCGGCGATGAGCTCGTTCATATTGGTGTCCCTGGCGGGCTTGGTCATCACCAGGTTGCCGTCCCGGAGCACGGAGATTTCGTCACAGATTTCGAAGATCTCGTCCATCTTGTGGGAGATGTACACCAGGGAGATTCCCTGCTCCTTCAGCATCCTCATCATCTCGAAGAGCTTATCCACCTCCTGGACGGTGAGGGAGGAGGTGGGCTCGTCCAGAACGATGACCTGGGAGTTGTAGGAGATGGCCTTGGCGATCTCGCACATCTGCCGCTGGGAGACGGACATATTCCGCATGGGCTGGTTCAGGTTTACCGTCATGCCCAGCTTGCGGAACAGCTCCGCCGCCGTTTTCTTCATGCTGCCCTCGTCCACAATTCCCATGGAATTGGTGGGATAACGCCCCAGGAACAGGTTATCCATGACGTTGCGCTCCAGGCACTGGTTCAGCTCCTGGTGGACCATGGCAATCCCGTTTTCCAGGGCGTCCTTCGGGCCGGAAAAGCTGACTTCCTTCCCGTTCAGGTAGATCTTTCCCTCGTCCTTCTGGTAGGTGCCGAACAGGCACTTCATCATGGTGGACTTGCCGGCGCCGTTCTCGCCCATCAGCCCCATGACCGTTCCGCGTTTCACATCCAGGTTGATATGGTCAAGCACCCGGTTGCGGCCGAATGACTTGCTCATTCCGCGGATCGACAGGACGACATCGTCTTTCACATCAGACATTTTCGTCACCCCCGTTATGCAGATCAGCAGGTTCAGAAAAGGCCTGATCCTGCCGGAGTTCTTTTTTTAAGCGGCTTGAAAGCAATTGGGGGGAGTTCCTTCTTCCGAACGGAGCGCTGCTTTACCGAACGGAGAATTCCCTCCCCCTAATCGCAAGTCATTTACTTGTCAGCGAAGAAGGTATTCCTCCAAGGAGTGGGCCGCTGGTCTTACTGGCTCAGCAGGCCGGTGTAGGAGGCCGCGTTGTCGGTCTTCACCATGTTGATGGCGAACGCGTCGTACTGGCTGGGGTTGCTCAGGCGGTTGGTGATGTTGCCCTCGGTCTGGCCGTCGCCGCCGATATACTCCACGTTCAGGTTCAGCAGGTCGTCGTAGTTCTGCAGCAGGGGCTGATAGGTGGCGCTGAGGAAGTTATCAGCCGCGTTGTAGATGTCCAGCCACACGTTCTTGGTGGGGTGGCCGTCGGCGCTCAGCTGGTTGGACACGGGGCCGTAGGGCTTGGTGGCGTCCAGGAAGTCCTGGTAGTTCTCGGCGGTCACGGCCGCGTTCAGTGCATAGTAGGAGCGCTCGGACTCCACGTACTTGTACACGTCGTCGCTCAGCACGTTGCCCGCGTCATCGGGGGTGCCGATGCCGGTGTCCACGTCCACGCCGTCCAGGGCGTTGCGCAGCACCCGCAGGGTCAGGTAGGCCTGCACGTCGGCGTGCTGGCTGATTGTGCCGCCGTAGCCGTCGGCGATGGCGGCCACCGCGTCGGCGTTGGCGTCATAGCCGAAGGTGGGGACCTTCTCGGCCTTGGACCAGGCGTTGAACATGGCCATGCCCATGCCGTCGTTGTTGGAGGCCACGATGTCGATCTGGTCGCCGAAGGTGGACACCCAGGTGCCGATGGTGTTGCCGGCGGTGGCGGCGTCCCAGGTGGCGCCGGCGGAGTTCTTCATCTCCTGAGAGGCCAGCTCGCGGACGGTGTACTCCTTGCCGTTGATGGTCAGCTTGCCGTCCTTGACAGCGCTGGCGTTGCCGTCGGCGTTGACGCCCACGGCGTCGCTCTTGATGTTGCCGCCGTCCTCAACGGCAGTGTCCAGAGCCTTGCGGACGCCGCGGGTACGGGCGATGGAGTCGTTGTGGCCGATGTCGCCGATGGCCAGCACGTAGCCGATGATGCCGTCGCCATTGCGGTCGATCTCATCAATGTGGGCGGTGATATAGTCCAGGATCATCTGGCCCTGGAGCTCAGCGCCCTGAACGGCGTCGAAGCCCACATAGTAGGTGCTGCTGTTGAAGTTCAAGGCGTTCATATCCAGCTCGCCGGTGGAACTGTTGGAGGGCTGGCGGTTAAACCAGACAAGGGGCTTGTCCTTGTTGGCCACGTCGCCGCCGGTGGGGTTGCTGTCGGGCTTCTGGGTGTCGGCAGTGCCGGGATTGGCGGTGTTGCCGCCGGGGTTCTGGTCCTCGCCGCCGCCTCCGCAGGCGAACAGGCTGAATGCCATCATGGCGGCCAAGAGCAGTGCAAGAGCTTTTTTCATAGCAATTCTCCTTTTCCTTAATGATTGAAACGCAATGTCCTTCTCTATCCTCAAGTGGACGAAACGCCGGTTTTGTTTCCCGTCCCTGGCGGGAAACAAAAAGGACGCACGTCCTTTTTGAAAAACATTTCGCTTCATCTATTTTAGATTATAAGAAAACGCTCCAAAAAGCAAGGGGAAATTTCACCGCAATGAGGGTAATTTTTCATCCAAGCTGAACAATGTGCAAAAATTTTTTCTTCCAAAATTGTCGAATTTGCTCAATTTTTGTGGAGTTCAAAGGCAAACAGCGCCTTTTGAACATCTATGGTAAAAAGGTTGTCCCGATTTACAATCTGGGTGGAGGTGTCCACCATAGCCTCCAAACCGCCCTGCCCCACCAGCTCCATGGTCTGCTCCATATCCTTCAGATAGCGGTCCACCGTGCCGGACACCTGGGTCACCGCCTGGGCGCTGCTGGTGCGGGCGCTGTGCACCAGGGCGCTGCGGTAGCGGTTCAGGAACAGCAGGATGCAGCAGCATAAAATCACGCTCATCACCCCCACCACCATGGACAGCAGAATGGTGGTGGTGCGCGGGCCCCTGCGGGGCGTGCCTTCCATCACGCCTGCTCACCTGCCTTTTCCGCGTCCAGCCTCCGCCGCAGGGCGTTGGGGGACTCGCCGCAGTATTTTTTAAAGCAGTAGCTGAAATAGTGCTGGTCCGTGTAGCCGCACCGCTGGGCCACGTCCCGTATTTTCAGGCCGGTGGCGGACAGCAGCTCCATGGCCGCCTCCATCCGCTTTCGGATCAGGGTGTTGATGAAGGTCTCCCCGGCGTATTTTTTGATGCATGCGCTCAGATGGTTGGGGCTCACGTCCAGCATCCCGCTCAGGGACACCAGGGAGAGCCCGGGGTCCATATAGTGCTGCTCTATGGTCTCCAGCGCCCGCCTGCACAGCAGGCTGCCGCCCTTGATGGCGGGCTCCAAATCGCCGATAAACTGGGCGTCCCCCTCCGTCCTGTCCCCCTGCCGGAGCACCTCCACCGCCTCCCGGTACGCGCCGTGGAGGGCGTTCAGGCCGCTCACCGTCCGGCTGACCCCCACCCGGCACCGCCTGCCCAGCACCCGGCATGCCATCTGGGGGATTTCGTCCGCCAGCATATACAGGGGCTCCGCAGAGGCGGACGGCTCCCCCAGCAGCACCGACACCACCTTCCCCGGCGCAAAAAAGCTGACGCTGCGCAGGTACTTTTCCGCCAGCCGGTCCACCGACGCGGCAAAGGACGGGGGCGTATCCACCGCGCCGTCCTCATCCAGCAGGATGGACACCATGACGGTGCAGCCGAGCCTGTCATCCGCGTCCCGCAGAAGGCCGCACTGGCAGGCGTATGCCTCCGTCCGGGCGTCCCCCTCCGGATCGGCGCAGGGGTCCAGCACCAGGGACATCAGCAGGGCCGCCTGGGCGTCCAGCCCGTCCCCCTGGGGGACCGCCTGGCGGAATGTGGCGAAATCGTCGTCGATCTTCCGGCGGATGATCCGCAATTCCTCCGCAAGGCCGCTCACCGTCAGCGGCTTGAGCATATAACTGATAATGTTGTACCGGATGGCCTGCTTGGCATATTCAAAATCATCGTACCCGGTGAGAAAGGCGATGTGGGTGGCGGGGCGCACCTCCCGCACCTGGCGGGCCAGTTCGATCCCGGAGATGAAGGGCATCCTGATGTCGGTGAGCAGCAGGTCCGGCTCGTGCTGCTCCACCAGCTGGAGGGCGTCCAGCCCGTTCCCGGCGCTGCCCACCAGCCGAAACCCAAGCTCCTCCCACGGGATCATGGTGCACACCGCCTCCCGCAGCTCGTCCTCGTCGTCGGCAACCACGACTGTATACAGCATCTTGAAATCCATCCCATCATGCATCCTTTCTCTCGCGTTTGGGGGCCGTTGACGGCTTTGCCCTGCTATGTGGCCGCCTGCATGTTCGTAAATAGACCATATCATACCGTAGTTTAATAATCAACATTTGCGCAGACAAAATTTTCCTGGTCTCGTTTCCCCGGGGATGGCCTGAACCCAGACGGCTGAGCGCCCGCCGCCGGGGCGCATGGCTCTCTGGGAGAAGCGCCGTGAAAACGTCCGTGTGTGAGATGGGCGGGCCAGCGGGGTGGAAAACAGAGCAAAAGCCCCCTCCAACCCGTCATGGCGGCGGATTGGAGGGGGCTGCATATTTGCGCGGCGCCTTTGGCCTGTGTGACCTGCCCGGCCGCGGCCGAGCGGATGTTCGCTGCGCCGCGGCGGTTCAGAGGGGATAAGCCCCGACGGGGCTGGCGCGGCCGGGTCGGAGTCTGTTAATAGGCCAGCTTGTCGTCCAGCCAGGCATTCAGGCCGCTGATGGGCACCCGGACCTGCTCCATGGTGTCCCGGTCCCGGATGGTGACAGCGTGGTCGGCCTCGGTCTTGTCGTCGCCCACGGTGGCGAAGTCCACGGTGACGCAGTAGGGGGTGCCGATCTCGTCCTGGCGGCGGTAGCGCTTGCCGATGGACCCGGCGTCGTCAAAGTCTGCCATGAAGTATTTGGACAGCTCGGCCTGGATCTCACGGGCCTTGTCGGACAGCTTTTTGCTCAGGGGCAGCACCGCGCACTTGAAGGGGGCCAGGGCGGGGTGGAGGTGCAGCACGGTGCGCACGTCGTTCTTCTCCGCGTCCACGACCTCCTCGTCGTAGGCGTTGCACAGGAAGGCCAGCAGCATCCGCTCTACGCCCAGGGAGGGCTCGATGACGTAGGGGATATAGTGCTCGTTCTTTTCCTGGTCGAAGTAGGTCAGGTCCTTGCCGGAAGTGGTCTGATGGGCGTTCAGGTCGAAATTGGTGCGGCTGGCAACTCCCCACAGCTCGCCCCAGTCGGTGAAGGGGAAGGCAAACTCAAAGTCGGTGGTGGCGTTGGAGTAGTGGCTCAGCTCCTCGGGGTCGTGGTCCCGCAGGCGCAGGTTTTCCTCCTTGATGCCCAGGTTCAGCAGCCACTGGTGGCAGAAGTTTTTCCAGTAGGCGAACCACTCCAGCTCGGTGCCCGGCTGGCAGAAGAACTCCAGCTCCATCTGCTCAAACTCCCGGGTGCGGAAGATGAAGTTGCCCGGGGTGATCTCGTTGCGGAAGCTTTTGCCGATCTGACCGATGCCGAAGGGCAGCTTGCGCCGGGTGGAGCGCTGGACGTTGACGAAGTTGGTGAAGATGCCCTGGGCAGTCTCGGGACGAAGGTAGACGGTGTTTTTCGCGTCCTCGGTGACCCCCTGGAAGGTCTTGAACATCAGGTTGAACTGCCGGATATCGGTCCAGTTGAACTTGCCGCAGGTGGGGCAGGCGATTTGGTGCTCGTCCACGAAGGACTTCATCTCGGACTGGCTCATAGCGTCCACGCTGCGGCCCAGCTCGAAGCTGTTCTCAGCGCACCAGTCCTCGATGACCTTGTCGGCGCGGAAGCGCTCGTGGCACTCCTTGCAGTCCATCAGCGGGTCGGAGAAGCCGCCCACGTGGCCGGAGGCCACCCACACCTGAGGGTTCATCAGGATGGCGGCGTCCAGGCCCACGTTGTAGGGGTTCTCCTGGACGAATTTCTTCCACCAGGCCCGCTTGATGTTGTTTTTCAGCTCCACGCCCAGAGGGCCGTAGTCCCAGGTGTTGGCCAAGCCGCCGTAGATTTCGGACCCGGCAAAGATAAAGCCCCGGCCCTTGCACAGTGCAACGATTTTTTCCATGGATTTTTCGCTGTTTTTCATAATATACCGCTCCTTTTCAGTGTTTTCCGGCCCAAAACGAAAACGCCCTGAGCCGCCACGGCTCAGGGCGAACAAAAATGTCCGCGGTTCCACCTGAATTCGCGCCCGGCCGGCGCGCACTCTTGACCCGGTAACGGCGGGGGCCGCCGGGCCATTTCCTGCCCGGGCTCGGGAGGGCCTTCCCGCCGCGCCTTCGGGGGACTTGCACCGTCCGTCCCCTCTCTGAAGCCCCGGCCGCGGGGTACTGTTCTCCGTCATTGCTTGCTGACACACTTTATCACCTTTTCCCCATTGTGTCAAGGTGAGGGCTCAGAAAAAATTGAAAGCGCGGAGCTGGGATCAAAAGAATTTAACACTTCCGCAAATGAAACACAAAATCAGTTTTCCGGGTGTCATGCGGTCCCCTGCGCACCATTTTTCCATTGACTTCCCGTCCGTTATCCCCTATGCTGGTATTACAGTTCAATTGGCGAGGAACACGTCCATGGAGGCCACCGAGCAGGAAAAGCAGCTGGACTACGCCAAAAAGAACACTTCCCTGCCGGAAGCGCTCGATCTGGCCCGGATTGAGGCGTTCCAGATGGAGGTCAGTGAAAGAGGTGGTGCGGGATGAAGTTTGAGATACCGGACGGGGTGCGGCGCATCCTGCAAACGCTGAACGGCGCGGGCTTTGAAGCCTATCTGGTGGGCGGCTGTGTCCGGGACCTTCTGCGGGGGATGGAGCCCCACGATTGGGACATCTGCACCTCCGCCCTGCCGGAGGAGACGGAGGCGTGCTTCGCGTGGCAGCGCATCATCGAGACCGGGCTGAAGCACGGCACTGTCACCGTGTTGGAGGGGGGTGAGCCCTACGAGATCACCACTTACCGCACCGAAGGGCCCTACTCCGACAGCCGCCGCCCGGATTTTGTGCAGTTCGTGCCCGATTTAGAGCAGGACCTGGCCCGGCGGGATTTTACCATGAACGCCATCGCCATGGACCTGCAAGGCGATCTGCGCGACCCCTTTGGCGGGGCGGACGATATCAAGGCCGGGCTGATCCGCTGTGTGGGCGAGCCGAACCGCCGCTTCCAGGAGGACGGTCTGCGGGTGATGCGGGCCCTGCGGTTTGCCGCCGTGTTTGGCTATGATATTGAGGAGCAAACCGCTCAAGCCGTCCACGAAAACCGGACCATGCTGGACCGGGTGGCGGCGGAGCGGATCAACGCGGAGCTGCGCAGGCTGCTGGCGGGTAAAAATGTTGGGGACGTTCTGCGGCAATACCCGGATGTGTTCTGTCAGTTCTGGCCTCAGCTGGGTTCGCTGGTGACACTGGAGCAAAACAACCCCTGGCACTGCTGGGGCGGCTGGGAGCACACCACCCACGCAGTAGAGGCAGCCCCCGCCGACGCGACCCTGCGGCTGGCTATGCTGCTCCACGACATTGGGAAACCCACCTGTAAATCCACCGATGAACAGGGGATCGACCACTTCGACGGACACCCGGCAGTGAGTGCACAGCTGGCGGACCAGATGCTCCGGGCGCTGAAGTTCGACAACAAAACCCGGGAGCGGGTGGTTTTGCTGGTGGAGCGCCACGACGCACAGCTGCCGCCCCGAAGCCAGGTCATCCGCCGCTGGCTGGGCCGCCTGGGGCCGGAGGCGTTTTTTCAGCTTTTAGAGGTCAAGCAGGCGGATAACATGGGACAGGACCCGGAAAAGGTACAGGACCGCTTGGCAGAGTTAGACGAGATTGGAGCCAAGGCGGAGCAGATCCTGGCGGAGGGGCAATGCCTCACGTTGAAAGATTTGGCAGTGGATGGACGAGACGTGATTGCCGCAGGGGTCGAACCCGGTCCGGAGGTGGGGCGGGTGCTGGATGGGCTGCTGGAGCGGGTACTCAGCGGAAAATTGGCCAATAAGCGGGGCATATTACTAAACCTAATCCGCAGCAAATAGCGTTTTATTTACCAAAATGAAATAACCCAATTTATAAAAACTTTACCAAATACGATGGTAATAACCTAATTATCCCGCAGCATATTCGTATTTCGAATCAGAGAAGATAGAGAGCGTCTGACTTGGTCAGGCGCTTTTCATATTCAGCATGTCCTATTCATATCTAATGTTATGGAGGCGAGTTTATGAAAGACCAGTTTCTGACCATTATCGAATACCATCCATCCCCTGCCATCCCTCACAATCAGTCCATTCACCAAACCATCACTGCCTGGCTCACAAAAGAACTCCACAAATGATGCCTGCGTCGTTTTATCGGCGCAGGCATTTCAAATAAATCCTTGCGGTCCGACTGCTCCTGCGGTATCATAGCAGTGAGCAGTTACGCCTTTGAGGAGGTGTAACAAATTCTTTGCGCGATTTATACACGACTGAGTAAGGAGGATGAAGACAAGCACCAGCCTGAGTCCGAGAGTATCCAGAACCAAAAGTCCCTGCTGACTCACTACGCCATTGAACACGGCTGGGATATTTACTCGATTTTCTGTGATGAGGACTTCTCCGGCGTTGACAGCGACCGTCCGGACTTCAACCGCATGATTGAGGCCGCCAGGCAGAAAAAGTTCCAGATTGTCCTGTGCAAGTCCCAGTCCCGGTTCACCCGGGACATGGAGCTGGTGGAGAAGTACATCCACGGACTGTTCCCCGTCTGGGGCATCCGTTTCATCGCCGTGGCGGACAACGCCGACACAGAAGTGAAGGGCAACAAGAAGGCCCGGCAGATCAACGGCTTGGTGAACGAATGGTACTTAGAAGATTTGTCCGAGAACGTCCGCATGGTGTTCGACCTGAAGCGGCGGGAGGGCAAGTATATCGGCGGCTTTCCCCTCTACGGTTACCAAAAGGACCCATTGGACAAAAACCACATCATCCCCGACCCCGAGGCGGCTGAGGTGGTGCGGCAGATCTTCCAATGGTCACTGGAGGGACATGGACGGCAAAACATCGCCTATCTGCTCAACCAGCAAGGCGTGCCCAACCCCACCCGCTACAAGGCGGAGCGGGGCTGGACCTGCAACCACCCCATGAAGAACGACTTCGGCCTGTGGAACAAGGTGACGGTGGGCCGCATCCTCACCAACGAGATGTACACCGGGGTGATGATCCAGGGGCGGAGAAAAAAGGTGAGCTACAAGTCCAAGGTCATCATCGACACCCCGGAGGACCAGTGGTACCGTGTGGAGGGCACCCACGAAGCCATCATCGACCGGGCCACCTTCGAGGCCGTCCAGCGAGGGCTGCGCCTGCGCACCAAAACCGATGGCTCCGGCGAGGCCCACCTGCTGTCCGGTCTGGTGAAGTGCGCCGACTGCGGCTCCACCATGAGCAAGTGCTCCAACGGCAAGCAAAGCTATCTGCGCTGCAAGCTGTACGCCGACAGTGGGAAAAATAAACTGTGCACCCGCCACTCCGTCCGGCTGGATCAGCTCATTGATTTGATATCCGAGCGCATCCGCTACTACGTCCAAACCTACTATGAGCTGGACCCCAATGACATCCAGCCACAGAAGGACACCCGACAGGAGACGTTGAAGCAGGAACAAAAAGCCCTTATCGCTCAGCTGGAAAAGCGCAGTCAAGCCCTGAAAACGCTGTACTTAGATAAGGTGGCCAGGATCATCAGCGAGGGCCAGTTTGTGGAGCTGAACCAATCCTTTCTGGACGAAAAAAGCCGCCTGGAACGGCGGCTGGCGCACATCGAGGAGGAGTTGGACAAACGGGGGGAAAGCCAACAGCAAACCGACCTGATAGAGCGGGCGCGGACGCTCCTCAAGCTGGAAACCGTCCCCCGGGAACTGGTGGTAGGGTTGGTTGAGAAAATCGAGGTCGGTGAAAAGCAATCGGACACAGGTCAGCAAAACGTGTCGATCACTTGGAAATTCTAATAAAAACCCCAAGCGAAACGCAGTTTCGCAATTAAAAGTTTCTTTTTGGTACTTCGCTGTCACGCTTCGCCTGTTCGCAACGCGCGGCTTCACCTCGTCTCGGGCAAAACCCAGTCCCACTGCGCGGGCCTTGGGCTTTTGCCCTCGCTCCGCTCCATCCGCGCTGCTCACAACGGCTCAGCGCTTCTGCTTTTCTTTTCAAAGAAAAAGTACGGCCCTTGCCCTTTGCCCCTCGTGTACTTCCGGCACAACCCCCTGGGGCGCTGTTCCATTAGTACACTTTGGGTCGTGTGGGTGGCACCACGCCCTGGTCGTGATGCCCTAATTTTTAGAACTTCCAACTTACTTTGACCTCTTGCTGGCCGCTGCTGGGATTTCGTTCACCGATTTCGATGCGGTCGATCAGTCCCACTACCAGTTCCCGGGGAACGGTTTCCAGCCTCAAAAGCTCCCGGGCTTTCTCCATTAAATCTGCTTGCTGTTGGGGCTGCTCCCGGTTTTCAAGTTCCTCGTCGATTTTTGCCAGCCGCTGCTCCAGGCGGCTCTTTTCGTCCAGGAAGGATTGGTTCAGCTCCACAAACTGGCCCTCGCTGATGACGCCCGCCACCTTGTCTAAGTACAGCGTTTTCAGCGCCTGGCTTCGTTTTTCCAACTGAGCCGTGAGGGTCTTCCGCTCCTGCTTCAAGGCCTCCTGCCGAGTGTCTTTCTGTGGCTGGAGATCGTGGGGGTCCAGCTCGTAATAAGTCTGGACATAGTAGCGGATACGGTCAGATACCAGATTGATGAGCTGGTCCAGCCGGACGGAGTGCCGGGTACACAGCTTCTTCTTCCCACTGTCGGCGTACAGCTTACAGCGGAGGTAGGATTGCTTTCCGTTGGAGCACTTGCTCATGGTGGAGCCGCAGTCAGCGCACTTTACCAGCCCGGACAGCAAATGAGCCTCGCCGGAGCCGTCCGTTTTGGTGCGCAGGCGCAGGCCCCGCTGGACGGCCTCGAAGATGGCCCGGTCGATGACGGCCTCGTGGGTGCCCTCTACCCGATACCACTGGTCCTCCGGAGTGTCGATGATGACCTTGGACTTGTAGCTCACCTTTTTCCTGCGCCCCTGGATCATCACCCCGGTGTACATCTCGTTGGTGAGGATGCGGCCCACCGTCACCTTGTTCCACAGGCCGAAGTCATTCTTCATGGGGTGGTTGCAGGTCCAGCCCCGCTCCGTCTTGTAGCGGGTGGGGTTGGGTACGCCCTGCTGGTTGAGCAGATAGGCGATGTTCTGCCGCCCGCGGCCCTCCAAAGACCATTGGTAGATCTGCCGCACTACCTCCGCTGCTTCGGGGTCGGGGATGATGTGGTTTTTATCCGCCGGGTCCTTCTGGTAGCCGTAGATAGGGAAGCCGCCGATGTATTTGCCCTCCCGCCGCTTCAGGTCGAACACCATGCGGACGTTTTCGGACAGGTCCTCCAAGTACCACTCGTTCACCAGGCCGTTGATCTGCCGGGCCTTTTTGTTGCCCTTCACCTCGGTGTCGGCGTTGTCCGCCACGGCGATGAAGCGGATATCCCAGATGGGGAACAGGCCGTGGATGTACTTTTCCACCAGCTCCATGTTGCGGGTGAACCGTGACTGGGATTTGCACAGAACGATTTGGAATTTTTTCTGCTTGGCGGCCTCGATCATGCGGTTGAAGTCCGGGCGGTCACTGTCCACCCCTGAAAAGTCCTCGTCGCAGTAGATCGAGTAAATATCCCAGCCGTGTTCGATGGCGTAGTGGGTCAGCAGCGATTTTTGGTTCTGGATGCTCTCGGATTCGGGCTGATGTTTGTCTTCGTCCTCCTTACTCAGTCGTGTATAAATCGCGCAAAGGATTTGTTACACCTCCTCAAAGGCGTAACCGCTCACTGCTATGATACCGCAGGAGCAGTCAGACCGCAAGGATTTATTTGAAATGCCTGCGCCGATAAAACAGCGCAGGCATCATTTGTGGAGTTCTTTTGTGAGCCAGGTGACGACGGTCTGACGGATAGTTTGAATTTTTTTAGGAACGCTGGATGGATGATGTTCGGTAATGATAAAAGGTTGACTTTTCATAAAATCGCCTCCACCGCCAGCTTGGAGGCCATCAGCTTCATGGCCTTGGCCTGCATGGTGTCCTTGTAGTACAGCATATAGACCTCCACCTTGGGCGCGGTCTGGTTGATACGCCAGCTCCGCCGCGACGCCTGCCGCAGAGTGAATAAATTGAAGCCCATGCTGTAAAAGATGAGAGTGGTAAAAGCGTTCAAATCCAAGCCGGTTTCCACACAGCGGGGGTTTGTGATGAGCACCTGAAGGCCCGAGCGCACCCGTTTTTCCACCCACGTCTCCCGCTTATCCGGCGGGATAGAGGGGGAAAGGATCTCCGTGCGGCAGCCCTCCCGGGTCAGCAGCTTGACCAGCTTCTCCTGAGAATCGGTGCGGGTCCAACTGGTGTAGACAAGCACTCTCTCGCCTGCAGCCACCTTTGCCCGAACGATTTCCAGCACCTTTTCCTCTTTGGGGAGCACATCGTCAAAACAGGCCGCATTAGCAGGCTTCACGATCGTATAGCCGCTAATGGGGTGGACGATCTCAGGCTGGTCGTAGGGCTGGTCCGGATAAACCGTGAGCAGGTTCAGATAGGCGGACAGCAGCTTATTGGCCGCTTTGCGGTCTGTTTTCAGCACCTTCTGCAATATCTGCTCAGCATTTTTGTAGTTCTCCCGAACTTCCTCCGGCATATCCAGTGGAACGGGGATCTCCTCATAATCCGGCAGGTCCTTCCCCATGTCGGACAGGGACAGGAACGCTGTGTACTCCAGCAGGAACCGGGAGTACACCAGCGGCGACACGCCGGGCAGCTTCTTGCTCCTGGTTTTCCGCTTGGTGGTGCGGCGGTTGGAGTTGTAGTCCGATTCCGTCAATTCATAGGTGTTTTCGATGACGCCGTATTCCTCGTCGAACCAGGCGGGCTTGCGGTAGGGCTGTCGTCCTTCGCCATCAGGCCAGGGGTCAGGCGGTAGAGCAGGTGGAAAATGCCCGAGCTGTACCCATTGATGAGGGTGGCCGTCATGCCCACGAACTGCTTTGCCACGCCGAACAACTCAGCCATGGCGTCGCCCTGGCCGCTGGCGTTGTTGTACTCATGGAGCTCATCACACAGGAAGCCGTCGATGCGGCCCCGGTACTTCTTTTTGATGTAGGTGCTCAGGGCGTACCGGCGGCAGGCGCCCCGTACCGGCTCATAGCCGTCCGGGTTTGCTATGATCTCTTCCAGCCGGGCCAGGATGCGCTCGTTTTTTGTCCTGCTCCTGTGCTGTGACGCCATATTTCGGTACACCCAGCCGTAATCGGCGATCTTCGCCCATCTGATCTCACGTCCCGGGTTGATGGCGGACCACAGCTGGCTGCCACATTCGGCACAAGCGTGGTTGCCCCGGTGCTCCTTCTGGAAATAGAACTGGTCCGCGTTCACCTCGTATTTTGAGCCATCATCGCTGATGACCATTCGCACAACTTTGCCGCAGTCCGGACAGCGAAAGCCCTTGGCCTGGCGGTCATAGGCGACGGCGGGATAGCGCATATAGCCGTCCCGGGCCTTTTCCTTGCTGAACACGGCATACACGCTCTTGTCTCCGGCCTGATACGCGGCATAAAGCCGGTCCAGGTCGGTGATGCTCCGGACCACCATGGCAAAGGTGTTGGGCAGGGTCTCACCGATCTCCCGGACCCATTTCCCGGTGACATGGGAGGGGGCCAGGATGAGGTTGAAGGTCTTGCCACGCTTGCTGAGGGAGGCGTGCATCCCCTGGAGCGCGCCCAGGGCAGTCGCGCCGATCTTCGTTTTGCCGGAACCGCACTCCGCAACAATGAGGGCAATTTTTTTGCGTTCCAGTTGGCGCTTTGTGGCCTCGGCCACGGCCAGCTGGGCATCGTAGAGGGAATAGCCCGCCTTTTCTTGGATGGTGTCGTTCACCGCCAGCACTTCCTCGCTCAAAGGCTCCGCCGCCGGGTCAAACAGGGGCTGGAACTGGTTGCGGATACGCTGGGCCACCGTGGCGCCGAAGGTGTTGAGGTAGCCGGTGACGTTCTCCACGCCGTCAAACCCGTCCGGCCCATCGGGGTCAGCATCAGGAATGGCAATTTCACCGCGTTTCAAGCCGTCCTCCAGGACCTCCACCACATTGGCGTCCTCGGGCTTCAGGTTCAGCACGTAGGAGTCCAGCTTTTCCTTCAGCGAGACCGTCTCCAGCTGCCGCAGGTCGCCCCGGGCGGTCAGCGTGTCCAGTACATAATCCCGGAAATCCGAAATCAGCGGCGCGGCGGTCTTGTGGTCCAGCTCCTCAAACAGGCGGTTCCGGTCCCCAGCCGGGCAAAAGATGTAGCACTTCCGGGGCTGAATCTCCTGCTGGGTCCCCTGGTCCGCCTCGTCATCGTCCTCATCGCTCTGGGGCTCGGCAGTGAGGGCGTCGTCGTTGGCCATCAGCGTGGTGGTGGCGTAAACGCCGTCATGGGCCAGCTGCCGCCGGTAACTCTTGGGGATGCTTTTGATCATCCGCTTTGTGCCGTTACGCTCGGCCTCAATGGTGCCGCCGCCGTAAATGGCGTCGGACATGGCCCGCACCATTTCGGGGTAACCTCCGAACCGAATGGCGGTGATGACGCTGTCCTTCCCGTCCCGGTTCATCACGATGGTGTCGGCATAGGCAGTGAGGCGCGTCTTTGCCTGGGGGTCGTAATAGCTCAATTGGATCAATCTACTGTCTGACATTCATTCGCGTACTCCTTTCCGTTTCTGGACGCAAAAAAAGACTGTGACCACCCCGCGGGGCAACTCACAGTCTTCATGGTCAGTATTTTGTTGTTCCAGGCCGTTTTCAGTCCGGCGGAGGGCATAATACGCCCCCTTTCATCGCCAGTCCTCCCTAACTTACTCCGCCCTAACTTGCTCCGCCCTGGAATACAGGTCCATTGTACCATGACGGCAGCCGGGCGAATAGGTGGAGAGGTTCCACCATGGCGGCGCTACTTCCAAAAGCCGATGAAATCAGTCCCGGCGCTGGGATTCAGTGAAATCATATGCTCTATGACGCCTTGCGGATCGCTGTCCTCACCCAGCATTTGGAGCAGGATACCCAGACCATCGTGCAACCCCGCCTGCTCCCCGGTGTTGTATGCCGCGGCATAAGCGGGGGCGTTCTGCCAGATTGCGTTCATTAGTTCCACTTTACGGATCAGGCCGGTGGTAAGCCATTCGGGGCGCACCTTCAGCAGTTCAAAAACGGCGGTACAGCTTGTTTTCCTATTAAAGAATAGATAGTTTAGTTCCTCGTCATCGGCAGAACTGCCATAGGCCAATTTCTTTCCAATCCGTATAACCCCATCGGAGAACTCGCTGGTCCATATCGGATGGCAAACTGCCAGCACTTCTACATACTGGTCTGTTTCCATCCAGTACACCCCGTTATCCAACGCCTTGTGACGTAGGGTCCAGCCCCAGGGTGTGCGGGGCGGCACGGGGAAGGTCCCAAAGTAGGCGGGACATAACTCCATTCCCTCCATGGCCGCGTCGGTCAGCGTCCAGCTTTCGACGGCCGGAATGCCATGGGCAAACTGGTTTTTGCATAGCTCATACATGATGGCCGTCCATGCCCCCTCGTCAGGTGGGTCGATAGGGTACAGGAGCGCGGATGTGCCCTGGAGCGGCCTGCCCAGGGCGCGGGCCTCCCGGGAGATGGGCGCGTCGTCCAGGACCAGATAAAATTCGCTGCAGGAATACTCGCTGTCCGGGTTCAGCCGGATGCCGAGGGAGTATACACCGGGGCACAACTCTTCCCAGTCTATGACATCGCCCAGTTCATAGCGCAAAAGTGTTATCAGCTCTCCGTCCATTACAGTCATCTCTTTCTCTCGTTCGTTTGTTACCCCTTTTGAGTTATTTTAACTCAAAAGGGGTAACATATCAAGGTGCAGTTCGCTATCATTTTCCCTAAAGGAAGGGATGCTCCGATGACTGTAGGAATCGCTGTCAAAGAACGGATTTTGCAACTATGTGATGAAAGAAATCTGTCGGTCAATAAGCTTGCCACCATAAGCGGAGTTACACAATCTACTGTCAACAATATTGTCAGTGGACGCAATAACAGTGCCACAGTTTCCACAGTAAAGAAACTTTGTGATGGGTTGAACATCTCGCTGGAGGAGTTCTTCCATTCTGAATTGTTCCACGGTTTAGAACAGGAAATACAATAAAAATTTGCCCTGCGCTCCAATATGAAGCGCAGGGCAAATTTTGTATGTTTACTTAAATTCATCTGGGGTTTCCCACGGGGCAAACCCCATCTCTTCCCAGGTTACGCCATAGGGTGCTCCGCCAGAAGTATAACCTATTATGCAGTAAAAGCGGTTGTCGGATGCTGGAAAACTGTCGTAGAACTCCTGAAGTCTTCGTTTCTCACGATCCTGCTTCCTTTTCTCCCGGCGCTGTATCTCGGCCTGCTTCATGACGGCAAGCTTTTCCGGGTCCGGTGCTCCGATCTTGCCTAGATCATCCATCGCGCAAAGAGCATCTACTTTGAACCGCTCACTGTAATCGCGGACAATATTGCTGCCTTTATAGGCAGTTACCCACTGCCGCCCCTTCCGGAGCCGCTCCGCTCGACGCTCCGATTTGGTCAGCTTCTTTTCCGGCACGGCCATCACCTCCCGCCGATACTATTGTAACATATGGCACAGAGGCAGGCAAGAGCAGGCGGAGCACTGGAACTTGGATTGTCGGCGAGGGAGCGTTTTTATAACTATCGTTATGTGCCCGCAGTCTTTGCGGTTCTCAGGTATCCTCTAAGCCCAAGCCTTCCCGAAAATCATTGCTGAAAACGAGGTTGTGGAACATCCAAGCGTCACAGCGGTCATACATTTCCTGCGCTTTGCGAAGCAATGTCAAACCAGTAAATTCGGACGGAATCGGCTCAAAGGAAAACTTTCGATCCTTTTCATCAATGCGGATGGCACCTCTAAAGTCCATAGTCTTAATCTGCCCCATCACCAGCTTAGAAAAAACGACAGCGGGATGAGTACCGTATCGCTCCAGCACCTGCTTTTGAGAAACCAGATATTCGTAGTCACGCTCAAACGACAAGCACATCACATATCCCGTATCAGGAACCTTCTCTTCAATCTCAACATCGCATAAACCGGAAGGGAGTTTGATAACTTCCCGAATGGCATAGGAGAACCTACGGCCCTGGGCATTTCCCTCTACCAAAAAGCGATGGCTGACATCAGCCTCAATGTCTTGTACAAAAGGATTACTTATGAAAAGATGGGGGTAATCATAGGCGCGCAGTGTCCAGCGGAGTTTTCTTGTTTGTGTCATCTCGCACATGGAATTGACATGAGACAGTATTTCATCCTTTCCCAGCGCATATTCTGTCTGATCGTCGAGTTCAATGCAGCTTGTTCCTTGATCTTCCATGACAACAGCTCCCTGATGAAAAATTATGTTTATTATATCGGGCAGATAATCTCTTGTCAATTAGTGAAAACATGATATTTTTGCTCAAAATATATTGAAATGCGCCAATTTCGTGTCAATCTTGGTCGAACTGTGTCGAATTGCCGTAAACAGGCTTGACACGGGAAAAAACACGCGATAAGATAGCAGTCAGCAAGGAGTGGTCGCATGAACAGCAAAGAAGAAAGGGACTTTCTGGAGGCGCTGGCTGGCCGTCCAGTGGAGCAGTTGGGGCTGGAAGCAGAGGTTTTGACCATACTGAGAAGCGCCCGTATCAAAACCGTAGGGGAAATCATTGAATTGGAGCGGAACCATCGGCTGCTCCGCGTCCGCAACCTGGGGAAAAAGCACTATGTGGCAATTCAGGAAGCGTTTTCAAAGCTGGGCATCGCTTTGGATGGAACGCTGCTTGAACGGGAACCCAAACAGCCGGAAGGGCTGAAAACCGTGGCGTTTGTGGACTTCGAGCATTGGTATGTGGCGCTTCGGAAAATACATAACCGCAGGCCGAACGTGCAGACGTGGTTTGATGATCTTCGCACCCGTGGCCGCCTGCTGGATGTTGCTTTTTTCGGAAATTTCTCGGATGACGGCGCTATGAGGGATGAGTTGAATCAAATTCGCCGTTTTTCCAACCACATTGTTGAAACGAAAGACATTGGGCCTCACGCAAAGGAAAATTTTACCGACTTTATCATGTTGGATAACATCTACCAAAAAGTCATCTCCTCGCCCGAAATTGAGCAAATCGTCCTATTCACTGGCGACAGTGATTTTTGCAGCGTTGCCTCCTATCTGCACAACTTCTGCGGCAAGGTTGTAGGTGTATATGGTGTCGACAACGCGATCAGCAGCCAGCTGGAGGCTATCTCCGACTGGTGCGTTCGGATTCCCTTCTCCGACGAGCCCTATGAGGAGTGCCGCAGCGCAATCCTGAAAAACCTGCACTATGCGGAAACCCACACCAAATCGCCTACATTCCGGACCACAGTCCGCATGGTGGCAGACCGGTATGCCTTACCAGAGGATGCCGTTGAGGCGGAACTTAGACTTATGATGGACGAGGGCCTGGTTTATACAGTGCCAGAGCGCAGCCGGCGGAATTACACGCTGCTCCTCAATGTCTTGCACGTAAAATGGGATCAGGTTGAAGAACTGTAATAAATAGAATCGCCCCCTGCACCAGTCCGATGCAGGGGGCCCTTTTGTCACCACTTGCTCAAGATTTTGCCATACATCTGCCGCTTTTCCCGCTCAAACCGGTGAACCACCAGCATGACGTGATCACCCACCTGGAAATCGGAGTCCTCGTGCTGATAGGAGTAGTTGCACATACACAGGGTCCCGTCGGGCAGGTTGCAGAACACACCGCCTCCGTACTTCCCGGCGATCACCGCGTAACGCCGGCTGCCCACCGGGTGGCGCAGCTCCGCGCCCTCGAAGGGGTTGGACTCCGTCTCCTTCACCGAGATCTGAAGCTCCCGGCTGGCGGCGTTGTACTCCTTCACCACGCAGTCCAGCTCGTCGCCGGGGTGGTACTTCTCCCGCAGGTCGGGGATGGCGGTATAGCTCAGCTCCCTCTGGGTAAGGTCCACATCGTGGCCATAGCACTCCACCAGGCATCGCCGGGGTCCCACGGACAACATCCGGCACGTCACCCGGGACCCTGCCCGGCACAGGTCGGGCCGGTGGGCAAAGAAGTAGCGCTGGGTGCGAGCGGCCTGCCGCCGGGAGGCGATGGCGTAGCCGCCCTCGCGGTCCACCTTGGTGATGATGAAATCAATAGTGGCCCCCATCATGTTCTGGAGCACATAGTCCGGGCGGGCCTCGCCCATCCACATCTCGGTGGCGGGGATGTACACCGGCACCCGGTAGACCAGCACCACCACGCAGTACATGGTCCGCCGCTCCACCCGGCCGGCCTCCCTGCTGCGCACGTTCATGGAGTGGGGGTCCGCGCCGATGATTTTGCCGGACAGGGCGCTGCGGCCACGGAAAGAGGCATAGATGGAGTTCCACGCCTGGCGTTCCTCTGGGGAGAGATCCCGGTCCAGCTCGCGGAAATCCAGGGCAAAGAAGCTCTGGCGGTCCGTCATGGGCGGCGTGTCCCCAGCAGGAACAGAGTCAGGGACCAGCGCGGGTTCCTCCGCAACATTCTGCTCCTCGGCAGACGGCAGATCCCCCACGGACTGGCCATCAGCGGGGTCTTCCTCGGGAGCAGCCTCAGGCGGGACCGCAGCTTCACCCATGTCCACCTCCATCACTTCGGGTGCGCTGTCGAAAGTCTCGACCGGCGCATCGGGAGCGCTGTCGGGCGAATCGGGCATAGGTTCCTGCTCTTCCATGGGCGGTCCATCATCGGACACGCCCGCCTCCAGCGGCGGTTCCTCCTGGGGCGGCATCTCCGTCGGTGCCTCCGCCTGCTCCGGCAGGTCAGCGGCGGTCTGTTCCAGGTCCTCCTGGGGTACGGCTTTTTTCTTAGGCATAGCAAAATCCTCCTTGAAGTTGGTATATCTTCATGGCCCGTTGGAGCCATAGAAGCGATGTGAGCCGTCCAGCTGGCGGGCGGCGAAGAAGTGCTTGGACGGCAGGGTCAGCCCGTCAGGGGGTGCGCCGCTGTCCGAAATCCAGACAACGCGTTCTTTGGGGACCACATCCAGCCCCTCCGGCGGCGAGACATCCAGCGAAGCCACAGCGAACAGCCGCAGATCGTCCCCGCCGAAGGTAAAGCGCAGCAGCCGGGGAGGGTCCACTTTGCCGATGATTTCCCCCGGCTTCCCGCTGGTGAGCTCAATCATCACGTCGATGGCCTCCAGGCGGCGGTAGTCCGGCTGACAGCCGTGGAGCCAGACTAATTCGTCATCCAGCCGCACATCGGCGGTGCCCATGCGCAGTTGCCGCAGCATGGCGTCCATGCGGGGCTGGGGAATTTCAAAATCGCCCTGCTGGAACCGTCCCCGCACCAGGGCATGAAGCTGCCTCCGGCGGACACAGCCCAGCTTTCTCAGCACGGCCAAAATGAATTTCTGCTGAACGGATAAAAGCATGGCGGTCACCTCCCTCCCGGCGGACATCGCAAGCCGTTGAGGTACGGGTCCACCATCAGGTCGCTTTCACTCTCCGCAATGCAGTTGAAGATCGTGGCCATGGTGTAGGCGGTGGAGTTCTTCACCGGCCTGTCCAGGTTGGCGTGGAGCTTGGCCTCGGCGTTCTGGAGCACGGTGTAGTCCAGCAGCTTCAGTTTGGCCCGTACACGGCTCTGGGGGAGAGTGGCGTTGCCCACTCGGAAGCTGTCCGCGTAAAAAAGCCGCTCGATGGCGTTTTCAAACACCCGGGCAGTTTCGCGGGGGAAACAGTGAAGCTCACAGGCGTCTAAAATGCCCGTGAGCTCCTGCTCATCGTCAGTCGGCCCGCTCCCGCGCGGGACAGACGGACTGACTTCAATATAACTAGGGTAAGTATGACTAATATCTTTATAACTTGGCCGCGGATTCGGCGGTTCTGGGACCTCAGATTCCGCGGGTTTAGAAGCGCGGGTTTCGCGGTTCTTGGCGCTCGTATCCTGCGGTTCTTGGGTGGGCAGGAAAAAATCGGCCTCGCCAAGAAGCTCCGGATCGGCGGTTCTTGCGTCCTCGTCATCAGGCTCTACAAACGGGGCGCTGGAATAGTCCGGATCGTCCTGGGGGATCACCGTGGCCAGATATATCTGGTTGGCGTCACCCCGGCCACACCGCTTTTCCCAAATGAGATCCAGCGCCTTCAGTGCGCGGAAGGCCGCCGTCACCCGCTGTTCGCACACCCGCAGCTCCCGGGCCAGCTCCTTCCGGGGGAAGATGACGAATACCTCGCCAAAGTCGTTCACCCAGCCGTTCCTGCGAGAGAGCTGGAACCGGTTGAGCAGAAAGGTGTACACCACCTTGGTTTCCAGGCTCATGCCGGCGTATCGGGGGTCTGAAAACAGCCAGCGGGGCATCTGCATATGGTAAATACTCTGTACGTCCGTCTGCCGCATCAGCGGGAAGGACGGGCGCTCTTTCATGGGCGCGGCCCTCATAGGGGCACCTCCTTCAACTTTTCATTGGTGCCCATTGACACCATATATGACACCGTGCTATAATTTGTATCAAAGGAACATATCATGTTGGGGGATGACGCTTTGAGCCAGTGGGATAAACTTGTCGCTGAGATTCTGCAGCAAAACCCCAACCTGCGTTTTGAAGATCTGTATAAAGCGTTGGTTAAAATAGGCTATACGGCTGAGCAGCCGCGTGGAGGAAGCAGTCACTATACCTTCCGAAAAGACGGCTGTATGCCGGTCACTCTGCCAAAGCACGTCCCGATGAAGAAAGCTTATATCAATTTGGTGGCCGACGCCGTCCGGGCGTATCTCCAGGAGGTATGAGATGAACAAAGATTTGAACTACTATATGTCGCTGCCCTACCGGGTGGAGGTGGTTCCGGACGAGGAAGAGGGCGGGTTTGCTCTCCATTGTCCGGATCTGAACGGATGCGTCACCTGTGCCGAGACGCTGGAGGAAGGGTTCAAAATGCTGGAGGACGCGAAGCGCTGCTGGTTCACCGCCTGCCTGGAGGACAGTATCCCCATTCCCGAGCCTGCACGCTTAGAGGACTACAGCGGCCAGTTCAAGCTGCGTCTTCCCAAATCCCTCCATAGGCTTCTGGCCCAAAAGTCCAGCGAGGAGGGCGTGTCCATGAACCAGTATTGCGTGTACCTGCTGAGCAAAGGAATCTAGTGATTGTGTGTCAACACCCCACCGGAGATCACCTCTCCGGTGGGATGTTTTCATTTTCGACCTCAATCCTTTTTGCCGCGATTTCATAGTATTCCGGGCAGATCTCGGCGCCCAAATAGCGCCGGCCGGTTTCTATCGCTGCCAGCAATGTGCTGCCCGTTCCCACAAAGCCGTCGAACACGATTTCTCCCGGCTGGCTGGATAGCTGGATCAGCCATGACAGCAGCTACACATTTTTGATCGTAGGATGATAGATTTGGTGCTTTTTCTGCCAGGAGGAATTATAGCTTGCTTTGGGATATTCCTCGCCAAACCAGCAGGCGTTGAACCGGGTTTTGTACTCTGACACAGGCGTACAGCCTGGATGGGTCACCTCACCGCCCTTCTTGTTTTTCATCAGAGTGGTGCGGTTAAACTTGAGCCGCCCCTTTTGGCAGAAGATGATCCACTCCGCGTTGTTCGCATAATCAATTTTCCGCGGGGTTGATTTTTGAAGGTCAGGCTGACAGTCCGGCCTTCCTTATAGCGATAGGTAATCCGCCGCTTTTACTGTCTCAAAGGAGAACAGCAGTCAGAGCGGATTTTCCCCCGCTTCGCACCGTGCGTGCGACTTTCACCGCACACGGCGCTCCATCAATGCAGATTATTTGTTGCGTGTATGTGAAGGAACCAGTTTTTCCCTGTAACCGATGATTTTCTTCTGCGATTTCACATCAAATTGGCTGATATCTTGGCTGAGGTTGTCCACCGCCATAAAGCATTTCTTGTGGAGCGAAACCAAATTATTGACACGATTCACCTTGTCCAATGGGAGGTTGGGGTTAATACGATGGGCATATGGGGTGCTGGAAATGAGCCAGCCGCCGCAGACCCGGCACTTGAGCTTGTCGCGGTTGAGCGCATAGGCCCGGTTCATGATAAACTCGAAATTGTTGAGTTTGTTCCATTTCCCATGTAAGATTGTCTGAGCTGTCTTTTCTGAGTACATTTCATCGAGACGTGCTTGTATTTTCCTCCTTTTCGTGCGCTCAAAATACAACTGCCGCCCTTCTTCGGTATAGGGCGTTTCAGACTGGTTTTTGGAGGATGTTTTTTCCCATTTGCAAAAGGTAAGGGCAGTAAAGCCGACATAAATATCACGGTATTTGATGGATGGGATTTTCTGTTTGCGTTGCTGGTGGATACGGGGAAGATTTTGCGTTTGATTCGCTGGAATCCATTTCCCTTTGTATTGCTTCAGACGGCTTTTTGCTATAAGCTGTAAACGTCTGCTGTGTTTTCGCATAGCAATATTTACCCATGTGCAACATTGGTTGTATTGAATTATCCCTCTGACTTGGCTGTTAATGTGATTGATTGCGTTTATGAGCTGCTCTTTACTATAATCATGAGGGATTTTCTTAACATTTTCCGCAATTTTGTCAACTTTCCGCTTTAATCGCTCTCGGTCTGGCAGCGTCCTTGGGATATACCCCCTGCGGGATTTCCCTCGAACCATTTAAACTCAAAGCCTAAGAACTTGATGTGTTTCTTCCGAATGTCTGTTATCAGCGTTTTTTCTTGGGATAATGTCAGCTTCATCTTACTTTGCAGAAAAGTTTGTAATCGGGCTTTCCAGTCCTCTGCGTGAGCACGGGTATCAGTAGCAATGATAAAGTCATCAGCATATCGGACGAGATAACCGGGTATCAGGCCACTCTTGCGCAGGGCGGCGTTTCTGGCACCCGTATATGCGTATTTATGTCTGGTTTTCTTGTTTTCCCACTGTTTAGTTACCCACTCATCCATAATATCCAGATAGACATTTGCGAGTAACGGGCTGATTAGACCTCCTTGTGGTGTGCCTTCCTCATTTACCTCGCACTCATCCATGACCCCGGCTTTCAGCATAGCCTTGATGATTTGCAGTACCCGCCTATCCTTTACGCCCATATGATAGAGGCGCTTGAGGAGAATGGTGTGGCCGATGTGGTCAAAGCATTTGCTGATGTCACCCTCAACAATCCAGTAGTGGCCTGTGTTGTGCATGAGAATGTCGATGTGCTCTAATGCCATGGCTGTGTCCCGCATGGGGCGAAATCCGTAAGAATGGGCGAAGAACTGTGCCTCAAAGATGGGTTCCAGCACAATCCTCATGCACTCTTGTACGATTCTATCCCGTATTGTGGGAATCCCCAGCGGACGCTTTTCAGCTTTTCCTGGTTTGTCGATATACTTCCGGCGTATTTTTTGCGCCTCAAAATGGCGGAACGCACTTTGAATATCCTTAACCACCCACGAAAAGGGCTTTTGCAGATAATCTCTGCGCATGGTCTTGGAATCCACGCCGGGGGTTTCACTGCCTCGGTTACTTTTGATGTTGTGAATTGCTGTGATAATGGTCGCTTCTGCTGACATGATTTCCAGCAGGCCTTTGAACGCTGGCCTTCCGCCCGCGTCATAGACCTCCTTACTGTGCTGATACAGCTTGTCTTGGATTTCGCGTAGTTGTGTCTCGGTTTTTGGGTAGTCGAATTGTTGTGCCATAACGCACCGCCTCCCTTCGGAATTGGTGTTTCTGGTTTTAGTCAGGTATGCCTACGGCTTCCTCGACTTTCTGTTCACATACAATCTGCACTGACTATGCCCCTTCGCTCCACTCCCATTACAGGAGCTTCATCGCTACTACGGGCTGCTGCCCCATGGATTAACAGGCCATTTCTTGCCTGTGCGGCGAAGGTGTCACTTCACTTACTTCAACAAGTTGAAGTGCCGTCCATGGTTCCTTTGTTCCCTATGCTTTAGCTTTACATATCGGTTTTAGCCCGTCCCTATAGCCCGGCTGCCATCTTTGACCAGTGTGATTTTCTGTCAAAGACATTCGACCTCTACGGTTTTCTGCCGTTTTCCACCAGATCAAATTTCAACGGCGGCAGCACCCCACATGGGAGCGGATGGCTGTATCATCATCCTACCATTTACGAGCTGTACACTCAGGACATTTGTCGGTTGCAACAAGACATACTGGACATGACCGATTTATAGCCTCCTGCGGGCGCGGCCATCTCAGACCACGTTACCGCTCTTTACCGAGCTTCGTACATCCCGCATGACACTGCGAGCGCACGTCGGAGTATCAGAGTTTTTGTTACCCGTCACACCGGGTCAGGCAGGTTCTGCTCCTGCCGAATCAAGCATAGAGTTCAGATTTCATGAAAATCTGCCTTGTTTTATTGCGTATTTCTACGCAGATTGTCAAGGAACAAAGCGCGCGATCTGGATGGTCTGCGACTGGGTGTCGATGATGAAACCCGCGGGGGCCTTGACCTCGGTGGCGATCACGCTCTTGCCGGGCTTCAGGCCCTCGATCCTGATCTCTCCATTTTCATCTGTCCGGTAGATGCCGTTGCCGTCCCCGATGAAGCTGCCGTCCGCGTAGGTGATCTTAAACTCGGCATTCTGGAGCGTAATGGACGGATTTGTGGCGCAAACCTTCCGAATCAGAAGATTTCCGTCCGGCATATTGTCGAAGCGGACGGTGACCACGCTCTGCTCCCCGTTGTCCGCGATGAACACGGTTTCAGAGGAATTGATGATGGAGTAGCCGTCTGCGGGGTCTACCTCCTCCACCACATAGGCTCCGGGCTCCAGTCCGGTCCACATGGCGATGCCGTTGGCCCCGGTCACCTTCTGCCCAATGACGGTGCCGCCCGTGCCGCTGGTGCCTGCCAGATAGCGCAGCTGGAAGGTACAGCCGGGCAGGGCCTCATGGGTGACGGAATCGTACTTCTCAACGACAATCGCGTTTTTTGGGGTATTTTCAAAGGTAACAGTGTGGTCCTTGCCCGCCGCCAGATAGATCTCCTGGGTGTCGGGCTGCTTGATGGTGAAGCCGGGGGCGGGCTCCAGCTCCTTGATCTTGTACCAGCCCGTTTCCTGCCGCTCCAGGTGGATCTGCCCCTGGGCGTCGGTGTAGAAAATGCCAAGGTCATTGTACTCGCCGGTCTTGGTATCATCGCTGCCGCGCCAGATCTGGAACTTTACACCCTCAATGGGGCTGCCAGTGACGGAATCCACCTTTTTCACATACAGATCGGGCTTGCGCAGGTTGCTCAGCTCGATGGTGGTGGTCTTGTTCTCCTCCAGGTAGACCGTGTGGACCGTATCGTCGGCCACCCAGCCATTTTTGGGCTTGGTTTCCTGAATGGTGTAGGCGCCCGGATTCATGCCCTCCAGCACGATCAGGCCGTTCTTGTCGGTAAAGTGCAGCTCGTTATAGCTGCCGTTGACCTCCCTGACGCGGAACTGGACGCCGGACAGCGGTTCGCCGGTCTGCTGGTCGATCTTCTTCAGGCGCAGGCCGGGTTTGGTGCTGTTGACAAAGTCCACCACCACGTCCTGGTCCTTCTCCGCGTCGATCCAGACCGTCCTGCGGTTGTTGGTATCCAGGATATAGGGCGCGGGGACGTCGGTTTCCTCCACCTCGTAGCAGCCGCTGGGCATATCCTTCAGCACGGCTTTGCCGTCCGCGCCGGTGACCACATCGTTCTCATAGCCGTTGTTGATGCCCCGGATGTGGAAACTGGTACCGGGAACGGGGTCGCCGGTCTCGGTGTTCCGCTTCGAGATGGTGAGGGACCGCTTGTGGTGGTTCATCTTGGTGACCACGATGGTCTGCTCACCCTGGAGGTCCTCATGGGTCACATGGACGCCCACGGGGGAGCGGTCGCAATCGAAGCCTGCCGGAGCGGAGACCTCCCTAAACTCATAGTAGCCCTCCACCACGTTGCTGACCGTGATGGTGCCATCGGCCTTGGTTTCCTCGGTGCCGATGACCTGACCGTCCCGCAGGATCACGAAAATAGCCCCGGCCAGGGGCTTATTGCTCTCGTCCACCTTCTTCAGCTGGACTTTGACCTTGCTGGAATTTTCAAAAATGAGGGAGATGTCATGCTCCCCGTCCCACACGAAAGCCTGCTTCACCTTGGCCGCGTCGGAACTGAGCACGAAGCCCTCCGGCGGGGTGATCTCCTCCGCGACATAACTTCCGGTAGGCAATTTCTTGAAATCAAGGTCCTCTTTCAGGATATAGCCACCATCTTTGGTAACATATTCGCTGACAAAGCTGCCGCCGTTGTCCAGCTTGACGCTGGTGATGCGGATGACCGCGCCGGGGATGCCCACGGTGGGGTTGTCCGCGTCCACCTTCCGGATGGAACCGTCGCCGTCATCGGTGTCGTCCGGCACGTTGTAAAAAACGAACACGCTGCTGGCGGAGCTGTTGGGCAGCACCGTCACCACCTGAGAGACAGTCTGGGCCACATACCCAGGCGGAACCTCGTCCTCGGTGATCAGGTACTGGCCGGGGTTGATGCCGTCCGATTCGGAAGTCAGAGTGATGGTGCCATCCGCGCCGGTTTTGCGGGTGACGGAGTGGCTCCCGTCCGCGCTCTTGATGGTGAAGGTGACGCCGGACAGGGGCTTATTGGTGCCCGCTTCCAGCTTTTTCACGGTGAGCTGGACAGTATCTGTGTCAATTTCGTCCTCATCTGGCACAGCGATCAGCAGCTTTTGCATGGGCACGCCGCTCTGCCCTGCCAGCTTCCACGGCTGGGAGCTGTCCCATTCGTAGATCCACAGGTGATAATTGTGGAAGTAGTCGGGGTGGTCCAAAACCATGTTCACGCCTGCCGCCACGTAATCGTAGGCGGAATAGCCGGTTTTGCCGCCGTCGGTGCTGTCGATGATGGAATGGGTATTGATGGCGCTCCAGTCCTTGATCCAGCTGGACTGCCCATAGGTCTGATGGTAGAGCTTCATGGCAGCAATCATTTCCTCAGCGGCCTGCTCAATGAAGCCCTCCCGGTCCGAGGTCACATCCTTGATGATACCGTGCTCGTAGTACCACGACATGGCCTGAGCCACCATGAACCAGATATCGGACCAATACTGATCCCAGTGCTCCAGGGCCACGGCATCGCCGGTGGCGGTGAAATCGCCGTAGGTGCTGGAGTAAATCCAGGTGAGCAAAGTTTTCAGCGAGGAATTATTCACTTCCTGGCTGAAGTTCCACTTCTGCCCGTTGGCCCCAGGACCGAGGGTGCCCTTCTGATAGGCACACAGGGCACGGGTGGCCCCGAAGCCGGGGACCTCCACCTGCTCGTCGAACACGTAGGGCAGGCCCACGTTGTTGATGGTGCTGCTGGCCGCTTTGTATCGGACAGACTGACCGCCGATCTTCATATAGTCGCTGCTTTTCTGGGTGATGGAGCTGGGAGCTGTGGACAGCCCAGCGGCAAGAGCCGACAGGGGCAGGATGCCCAGGACGCACACCAGGGCCAGAAGCAGGGCCACGGCGCGGCTGATGAATTTACATTTCAAAGCATTTTCCTCCTTATGAAAGCGAGAAGGGCTGGATCGTGAGATCCGGCCCTTCCTGGTGATCGTGTTTTACTGCGGATAGCGGGTTTTGAGGATGTAGCTGGGCTGCTGCTCCAGCCACCAGCGGGGGTACTGCCCGCCCCACAGTGTTTTGTTGGCGGTGTTGCTCTCGGTGACGACCACCTGGTCGTCGGTTTTTTCCAGCACCACGATGGCGTGGCGGGTGGAGGGATTTTTGTAGACGATCACGTCTCCCGCCCGGATGTCCGACCAGACGGGCCGGTCCACGGTGCGCCAGGGCATATCCCCGAAGGCAGCGTCGGAGCAGAGCATAGCCCAGCCCGCGCAGTGGTTGCAGTTGCTGAATGGGCGCTCCAGGCCGCTGTTGGGGATGTATGGGGTTTGGTAGACCGTGTTGTGGGGATGGTTTTCTTTCAGGGTCAGGATGGCGGCCCGCACAGCTTCCTCTGTCAGCACCTTTCCATCTGGGAGGATACTGGAATCAGGCTCCGGGTCCGGCTGCGGAGTTGGAGTGGGCAACGCCACCGGCTTCGTTCCACCCAGCACATTCCGGTCGAACCGGGCCAGCATGGCCGCCACCTCTGCCCGAGTAATGGAACCCAGCGGGTTAATCGTGGTAGCTGATGTCCCCTCCATGATCCCCATGGGCCAAGCCCAGCCAAGCATGGCTTCCTCAGCCTCGTTGTAGATCGGGCCAAACCCCGCAAAAGAAAAGCGCTTCCACTCCATATCGGTGAATGGGGACCGGGCCATAGCAGCGGGATCGCTGGCGGCCTTGCCCAGAGACTTTGCGAAGTTGTACAGCATGACGCAGAACTCCGCACGGCGGACATCCTCGTCGGGATAAAGGATCGTCCTGGTCAGATTGACGCTGGCGAAAATCTTTTCCTGGTACGCCCAGGTCACGCCAGGCGTATACCAGGTTCCTGCGGTCACATCGACGTAAGGTGCCGCCCTGCTCACTGCTGGACTCCCCGCATAGCGGTAGAGCACCGTGGCCAGCATGGCTCGGCTCATTTTCTCCGATGGCCCAAAAGCGTCAGTGCTGACGCCCTTGAACAGCCCCCGCTCCGTCACATACCGGATGTCCTCCGCGGCCCAGTAGCTGGCAGGTACATCACGGTACGCCGCAAAGGCCGGAGCTGTCAACGCCGTAACCATCAGTCCGCACAAAAGTGCGGTACAAATCCTTTTCCACATCTTTTTCATGGTCTCACACTCCTTTTTGTTCTGCTTCTGATTCGAGCATAATACCACGTCAGCGACTTGTCAAAGGATTATTTGATTTCCCTACGCCGATAAAATGGTTTTGCGTTTACACCTCCTACAATATAGTTACGGTGAAAGGCACGGCAGCCAGCCGTGTCTTTTGTCGTCTCAAAGCTGAAGCTGTAGAATGGGAGAGTAAATGGCCTGACACTTGATACCTTGGGCTGACACGCCCGC
>CATKZW010000023.1 GCA_949841465.1 uncultured Oscillospiraceae bacterium | reverse complement strand
GTTTCAAAATTTTTCAGGGACAGGGCTTGGGTTGGTGTTGCCTTTTTTCTGGTCCTCTACGCGGTTTCCCTTGCTTCCCTCTGAATTTTTCCTTCAATCACCCCTTGACTTCATACCACTGGACTTCACGATGTATTCCGCCGCCAGCTCCGGGCGGTTCCGGACCTGGGCCATGACGTTCAGCGCCTGCTCCAGTGCCTGCATGGTATCCCTGCTCTGCCGCTTGATGAAAGCGTGGATGAGCAGGATCTCCCCATTGGGCCGGATGGTGAAAATGACCCGCACCAGCACCTTGCCCCGGGCCCGCAGCTCGTAGAGGTCCCGGTAGCGCTCCAGGGTAAAGTGCTTGAAGTGGGGTTCCCGGAGGCTGGCCCTGGGGGTGTTGGGCAGCTCGACCAGCTGGCGGATCACTTTGTCCCGCAGCCTGGGGTCCAGACCGTCGATGAACCGGGCCACAGGCGCGGCCTGTCCCGGGGGCGCGTATACGTTGACACCCTTCATATGCTCACCACCCCCGGGCATCGGTGGCGGACCATCAGTCGCTGCTCATAGCACAGCAGGCCCGGCTTTCTTCTCTTCTCCAGCTCAGTCAGCTCCAAAGGCTTCCAGCCCGCGGCCCGAAGGCCAGAGTCCGACCGGTTCTCGGGCAGGAAGGCAACGATCCGGCAGTAACCCAGCGCCGATGCCGCCCGGGCGGCGGCTCCGTAGAGCATCCCGTAGGCGCGCCGGCCGCCGGTGGTGTAGATGAAGCGCACCGCCAGGGTCAGGCCGTTGTTCAGCCTGTGCTCCCTGGGATAGCCCACGATGGCCGCGCCGATCAGCTCGCTCTCCAGGACGCAGCCGATGGAAAACTTGTCGTAGGCAATGGGGCGGTGCTCTTTGCGGTGTTCCTCCGCAAACTCGTTGGCCTGCCGGAGGGTCAGGGGAATCAGGTACAAGGGTTCATTTTTTACCATGATTTTCACAGTCTCCTTCACATTCATTTAACCGTTTCAGATGGGCCAGAAAGCCGTCGGCGAAGGCCTCGGCAAAAGCCGGACTGCCGCTGAGCCACCAGACGGGGTCGGGCAGGGTGCGGTAGATGCTGTCGTATTGCAGGCAGATCATCAGGAACTTCCCCTGGGGATCTCCGGTGTCCGCGCCGTCGGTCAGCGGGGTGATGGCCGACTTGACGGCGACGGGGTCGTCCTGGTGGTAGTCGCACAGGTCGTCGTAGAACTGTCCGGCAAAAATATTGCAGAACACTGCCATGGCGTCCTGCTCCACCGAGCCGTCCGCCGTGGCCAGCCCCATCCGGCGCAGGCGGTCGATGGCTGCGCCGTCAAAGGGGCTGTGGGTGGGTCGATTGCTTCTCATATGCTGATTTCACCTCCTTCAGGGCATAAGAAAAGCCTGACACCGCATTGCGGCGCCAAGCTCTCCGTTCGTGTTTCATTTTAATTGACCCGTTCCCGCAAAAACTCCAGAAACAGGTCCTCCAATTTTTGCTCGCTGCCCAGTTTGTCCAGATAGGGCGCAAACCGTTTTCGGTCAAAAGATATCTTTTTCGGTGGGGCAGCCCGTTTCGCGTCCGCCGCTGCCTGGGCCTCGTGCCATGCGTTGAACACGGCCTGTTTTGTTGCCGTCGGAGGCGGACACCTGCTGACGATGTGCCGCACAGTGGCCTTGTTGATCGGATTTTCCTCAACGGTACACATCTCAATAAACGCACGCTGAGATTCGGCGTCATAGTCCGCTATCAATTCTGCACAGGCCAGGTTCAGTTGCTTCGGATTGTTTTCCAGGATATCCGCCAGCTCCGGGATAAGCTGGGTCAGTTTGACGGCTTTGCGGATTTCGTATTCAGTGACGCCAAAGAACTCTGCAACCAGTGTGCGGGCATTATATCGCGGGCGGTCAGCAGGTACATTATTTCCCCCTTCGTCTAACTTTTGGCGATTCTCGCCAAAAGTTTCGTTGGTATCAATATACCATTGACCATGCCGATTCTTTGCCTCAAGCAGTGCTTTGTACGCCTTACCGCGCTCAATGATAGACAGATTTTGCCGCTGAATCAGATTGGTAGAGGTGGCGATGACCACTGCCCGGGCGTCGTCGGCGTCCACAATTTCTGCGGGAATTTCCGACCAGCCGGCGAGCCGGGCGGCAGCGGTGCGGTTGTGCCCTGCCAAAATCTCATAGCCATCAACGCCAGGCATGGACCGGACGATGATCCGAACCATCAAGCCCTCCTCTTTAAGCTGCCCGGCAAAGGCTTTGAGCTGCTCCGGCGTATAGGGTTTGAACCCAATATCGGCCGTATAAAAGGGATGCAGCTTGTCCAGCGGAATATCGCAGATACGGGCATTGGCCTCAGGCGGTGCCTCCCGAAACAGCTTCTCATAGGCTTCATCGGTTGCTTGCAGCTCAGATGCCTGTTCAGCCGCCTGCTGCGTGGCGGACATCCTGCGCCTTAGCAGATCGTCCATTCCCTTTTTAGCCAAGCGCCAGCACCTCCTCCGCTAAACTGTTGTAGGACTCAGCGGCTACGTTCTTCGGGGCATATTCAAAAATGCTCTGTCCGGCTGCCGGACACTCGGCCACCTTGATGGAATACTCAATGGGACGTTGGAATACGTGGAAGGACTCGCCGTAGACTTCGCCTACGCTGGCTTTGACGCTCTGGCACAACTGGGGGCGGGACTGGTACATGGTGAGCAAGATACCGGCAATCTTGAGGGCAGGGTTGAATTTGACCTGCACTGACCTAATCAGCTCCAGCACGTCAGGGATGCCCTCACTGGCCAGGAAATGGGCCTGCACCGGGATAATGCAGTAGTCCGATGCCGCCAGGGCGTTGACGGTAAGGAGTTCATGCTTCAGGCCGCAGTCGATGATGATATAATCATAACGCTGCCGCAAGGGCTCCAGCAGCGAAAGCATGACCCTTTCGCAGGCGCGGTCTACCTCGCCCACGGCGTTATATTGGGAGAGTTGCATCACCTGAAGCCGGGCGGCGGCATCTGCCAGACGACGGTTGGCCGGGATCAGGTCCAAACCACTGTCTGTATGGAGCACAGTCCGCTGCAAATGGAGCTCCAGATCCTCCGGATAGTCGATGGCGACCAACAGGAGGTTCGCCAGCGTCCGGCCCTGCTTCGCCGGGGTGAACCCCAGTGCGGCGGTGAGATTGCCCTGGGGATCGTTGTCTATCAGGAGGACGCTTTTACCCTTAATGCAGAGGGCCGCCCCCAGATTTAAGGCGCTGGAAGTTTTTCCCACTCCTCCCTTTTGGTTCGTGATAGAAAATACGCTGCATGACATGACAGTCACCTCATTTTTATTGTGTGACTTCGGCTGGAAATAGGCCAAATCCTCGTTTGCAGTAAATTTGCGAAGCGGATAAAAAAGTATAAAGTTTCAAGGGAAGAATAACGAATCAAACACTTTTGGGCCGTTTTGCAACAAGAGCCGCGACACATTGGCATTGCTGGGTTTGAATGAAAAATACTCTCCCGGTTTCATACTTTTGCAAATCACGGGTTTTTGCCCGATTTGTTCCGTTTTGAAGTCACTTTTTCTTGATAGGGTTCGCAATCAACCTGCAACCGTCACCTCCCGTTCAGCCGTCCTTGCAGAGGGACGGTTCTTTCTATTTTAGAAGCGTTTTTTCTCCGGGCCGCCAGGCCCGAAGAGTGAGCAGTTACGCCTGTCATTTCAAACAGCTTGTCCCCCAAAAGTGTCCTTTTGACACAGCGCCCTGGGGCGCGGTGCCGTCTACCAGCGCCGCACCCAGCTGGGGCAGGATCACCGCGTCCAGCGAATCCGGGTCTCCGGAGCACAGCACCTCTTCCGTCTCCAGCCCGGCAGCCTGGGCGTGGCGCTCCACCCGGCGCATGAGGCTGGACTTGCCGCTGCCCGGCCCGCTTTTGATGATGTACAGCGCCCGCATCCGGCTGGGATCAGACAGCTGATGGTAGAGGGAATAAAACCCCGCGGGCGTGTTGCCGCCCAAGAAGTATTGTATGTTGGGCATTCGATAAGCCTCCTCCAGATTCCGGCAGTGCCCGCGTCATGTTTTGGCCCTGCCATAGGATACACTTCAATCTATGTGAAGCGGCTGGGAATGGTGCGGACTCTGCACCATTCCCCTCTGTTTCAACCCTATTTCTCTCAGCACGTCCGGTATGCGGCTGGGACCAGCCAAAAAATACCGACGGAGATTTTCAGGGGGAGGTTTTCTTTGAAGAGGAACCGCAGTTTCTATCGTTTGACAGCATCTGTGTGCTGTGATAAAATAATAAAATTCGAGCGTTGATAAGAAATGAGGTGGACAAGTGGCGCGTTTGAGCATTATCGTCCCCTGCTATAACGAGGAGGCTACGGTGGAGGCGTTTTACCGGGCGTCGGCGTCGGTGTGCGCCGGGCTGCCCGACGTCGAGACGGAATTCCTTTTTGTAGACGACGGCTCCTCCGACCGTACGCTGGAGCTGATTCAGGAGCTGGCAAAGCGGGAAAGGAACGTGCGCTGGCTGTCCTTTTCCCGAAACTTTGGCAAGGAGGCGGCCATGTTCGCCGGGCTGGAGCACGCCAAGGGCGATTACGCGGCCGTCATGGACGCCGATCTCCAGGACCCGCCCGCCCTGCTGCCCGAGCTGCTGGAGGCGGTGCGCAGCGGGGAGTACGACTGCGCCGCCGTCCGGCGAGTGGACCGGAAGGGGGAGCCGCCCATCCGGTCCTGGTTTGCCCGGCAGTTTTACAAGCTCATCAACAAGATGAGCAGGACGGAAATCGTGGACGGCGCCCGTGACTTCCGCCTCATGACGCGGCAGATGGTAAATGCCATCCTGCGCCTGACCGAGTACAACCGCTTTTCTAAGGGCATCTTCTCCTGGGTGGGCTTCCGCACCAAGTGGGTGGAGACGGTCAACGTGGAGCGCTCCGGCGGGGAGAGCAAGTGGTCCTTCTTCAAGCTGCTGCTCTACGCGCTGGACGGCATCATCGCCTTCTCCACCGCGCCGCTGGCCATCGCGTCGGTGCTGGGGCTGGCGCTGTGCGCGGCGTCCTTTTTCGCCATCGTTTTCGTCATTGTCCGGCAGCTGGTGTGGGGCGGCAGCGCCTTTGGCTGGCCCAGCCTGGTGTGCATTATCCTGCTCATCGCGGGCATCCAGCTGTTCTGCATGGGTATTTTGGGGCAGTACCTGGCCAAGACCTATTTAGAGGTAAAAAAACGGCCCATCTATATCCTGCGGGAGAGCGGGGGAGGAAATTCTGATGAAGGAAAAGCGTGAGCGTTTGCTGATCGCGGCCCTGGCCTTTGCCCTGCCGGGGCTGGTGATGCTGTGGGTCTACGGGTCCCTGGGGATCGCGCCCTTTGGGGACAGTACGGTGCTGGTCTCCGATATGTCCAGCCAGTACGTGGACTTTTTCTGCGCGCTGAAAAACGGCGAGCTGTTTTTTTCCTGGTCCAAGGTGCTGGGGACGGGGTATATCGGGGTGTTTTCCTATTATGTGTCCAGCCCCCTGTCCTTTTTGACGCTGCTGGTGCCCAACGAGGCCATGCCGGTGGGGCTGGCGCTGCTGACGGTGCTGAAAATCGCGCTGGCGGGCCTGTCCTTCTGCGTTTTCGCCCAGCGGCGCGTCCCCGGCTGCGGGGTTTCTGCTCTGATCTGCGCGGTATGCTACGCGCTGATGTCCTATAACGCCGCCTATTCCCTGTGCATCATGTGGCTGGACGGGGTGATCTGGCTGCCGATGATTCTGCTGGCGCTGGAGCGTATCCTGGAGGGGAAGGGGATGGGACCGTTCGTCGCCGCGCTGACGGTATGCTTCATCTCCACATGGTATATCTCCTATATGATCGGTCTGTTCTGCGTTTTGTACCTGTGCACCCGGCTCATAGCCGTCAAGCCGGGGAAAAAGGCGCTGACGGCGGTGCTGGCCCGCTTCTTCGGCGGCGCTGCCAGCGCGCTGGGGCTGACGGCGTGGATGTGGCTGCCCACCTTCCTGGCCATGTTCAGCGGCAAGTTCAGGGGGGCCAACCCGTTGGACTACGCCAGATCCGTGCTGTGCAGCCCGGTGCACCTGATCGGCAGGCTGCTGCCGGGGCAGTACGGCGGCCTGGACAATTCGGCCATGCCCTATATCTTCTGCGGGACGGTGACGCTGGTCCTGGTTGTGGCCTACTTCTCTTTCTGGGAGCCCTATCAGCGGGAAAAGCTGGCCAACCGGGTGGTGCTGATCCTGCTGTTCCTGTCCATGATATTTGCTCCGCTGGATAAGGTGTGGCACCTGTTCCAGCCGGCCCACTGGTTCCCCTTCCGGTATGCGTTCCTGCTCTCCTTCTTCCTGCTGTACATGGCGGTTCAGGCCCTTGCGCCTGCGCTGGCCGCGGCAGGGAAGAAATACGGCCACAGGGTTGAGCGCGGGGCGGCTCTGGTGCTGGCGGTATTTGTGGTGGTGGAGATGGGGCTCAACACAAAGGGGCTCCTCGCCGGACTTCAGGAGCGGTATGGCTCCGACTCCTATCTCAGCTATCAGAAGAATTACGCGGCCAGTGCCCAGCTGGCTGCCGCAGCCCGGGAAGATGCCGGAGAGCGCTTTTACCGCGTGGGGTCTTTCGCGGACCGGGGGCAGAACAACCCGCTGGCGGTGGGCTACCCTGGAATCACCCATTACAGCAGCCTCTATCATTACAATGTGAACCGGCTGCTGAAAAGCCTGGGCTTTGCCCAGTCGTGGTACTGGTGTACCTATCGCGGCTCCACCCCTGTCACCGACGCGCTTTTGGATGTGGAATATGTCATCAGCAGGAACGAGATTCCCGGTTACCGGCCGATCGCCCAGGCGGGGGGATCGACCCTTTGGAAGAACCCGGACGTGCTGCCCCTGACCTTCCTCGGGCCGGAGGGCGGCGGGATCATACTGGGGGATACCCCCTTTGAGCGGCAGAACAGTCTGTTTTCCAGCTTGCTGTGGGAAAGCGTGGAACTGTTCACCCCTGTTTCCGCCGGGGTGGACGCCCGGTCTGGAGAGACTACCTTCACGCTCACCGGGAGCGGGCGGCCCGTCTATGCCGACCTGTCCGCCTCCGGCCTGCAGGAGGTGCTGGTGAACGGGAAACGCCTGCTGTCCCTGGGGTCCGACATGACTGCGTGCGTTCACTGCCTCGGTACGCCTCAGGCTGGGGAGGAGTGGACGGTGACGGTGCGCTCCGTTAAGGAATGGACCGGACAGCTGTGGGAGCTGGATCAGAACGCCCTCCACGCCGCCGTGGAGCGGCTGGACAAGGCCGAGGTCACGTCGGTGGAGAAGAACGGCCGGGTGCGGCTCACGGTCCGGGCCGGCGGGGGCCAGGTGCTGAACACCACCATCCCTGTGGAGGACGGCTGGGCAGCCTATGTGGACGGGGAAAAGGTGAACACGGGCAGCTGGGCAGACGCCTTCCTGACCGTCCCCGTGCCCGCTGGGGAACACACGGTAGAGCTGCGCTACACTGCGCCGGGGCTGGTTCCGGGGGCGGCACTGGGGGTACTGTCCGCGGCGGGGCTGGCGCTGGCCGCCCTGAGGCGGAGACGGAGTCAATGAGAAACGGCCCCTGGCTTTTTGCCAGGGGCCGCCGTTTATTCCTCTTTGTCCTCTTCCGGGTGGGGCAGGACCACCACCTTGATCTCCAGCACCCGGTGATGCTCGGCGCGGGTGACGGTCACGTCCAGATTTTCCCACACGAAGTGGTCCCCGGCCTCCGGCACCCGGCCCATCTCCTCCAGCACCCAGCCGGACACGGTGGCCGCGTCGCACTCGCCGGTGAGCTGAAACAGGTCGTACATGTCATCCAGATCGGCGGAGCACGCGATGAGATAGCTGCCGTCAGGCTGCCTGCGGAACTGCTCCACCACCTCGTCGTGCTCGTCCCAGATCTCGCCCACCAGCTCCTCCACGATGTCCTCCATGGTGAGGATGCCCTCGGTGCCGCCGTACTCGTCCACCACCACCGCCATCTGGGTCTTGGTGCGCTGGAACTGGCGCATCAGGTCGTCGATCTTGGTGCCGGAGGTGATGTGCAGCACCGGGCGCACCAGGGGGGAGAGCTGATCCCGGCCGTGGTAGCGGGCGGAGAACAGGTCCTTTTGGTGAATCACGCCCACAATGTCGTCGATGCTCTCGTGGTACACCGGCAGGCGGGAGTAGCCCTCGGCGGCGAATACCGCCGCCACGTCGTCCAGCCCGGAGCTGTCCTCCACCGCCACCACGTCCACCCGGGGGGTGAGGATGTCCCCCGCCTCCAGGTCGTCAAAGCGGATGGCGGAGCGGATGAGCTGGCTCTCCTCCCGGTCCAGGCCGCCCTGATCCTCCGCCTCGGACACCATGGTCACCAGCTCCTCGTCGGTGATGCCCTCGTCCGCCTCCTTGTGGAACAGCAGGGTGAGCAGCTTTTTCCACAGGCCGAACAGGAAGTTCAGCGGGGTGAGCACCCACATGAACAGCCGCAGCAGGGGCGCGGAGAACATGGCAAAGGCCTCCGGGGACTCCTTTGCCAGGCTTTTGGGGGAGACCTCACCGAAGATCAGCACCACCACGGTGAGCACGATGGTGGACACTGCCGGCCCGTTCACCTCGTCGATCAGCTTGATAAACAGCAGGGTGGACAGGGTGGCAGCCACGTTGTTGACGATGTTGTTGCCGATGAGGATAGTGGACAGCAGCTTGTCATAGTTCTCTGCCAGGGCCAGGGTTTTCTCCGCCTTTTTGTCGCCGGCCTCGGCGCGGCTTTTCAAGCGGATGCGGTTGAGGGAGGTGAAGGCCGTCTCCGTGGCGGAGAAGTAGCCGGACATGGCTACCATGACCACCAGTACGGCCAGCAGTATCATACTATCGGGGTCCATAAGGACAAATCAACTCCTAAAATAAGTAAAGATTTACCTCTGAATAGAGGTATCGCAATCATATATACCATAGGTTGGCGAAAAAAGCAAGGGGCAAATGGCCTCCATGCTTACTGCTCCGCGTCAATGTACAGGTTTTCGGTGTTCCGCCGGGGCACGTATCTGAAAACGCCGGAAGCATCTTAAGCTGACACAAGACGCTGTTGCAGCGCGGGGCGGTATCTCTCCTCGGTATATGTCTAAGGAAGCGATGCGCAGAGAGGAATTCCTCTCTGCGCATCTTTTTAGCAGCTGTGGTTTTGCAGCGGTCGATCTTCAAGGCGCTCTCGTCCGGCTTGCAGCGGATGATGGCGTCACGCTGCGCCTGCTCACGACGCGCTTCTCAGCAGTCTACGGTGATGTTATCCGTGCCGTGGGCCTCAAATTCGTCGATATAGGCGTCGATGCGCTGGGTCAGCTCGTCGTAGTTGCTCTCGTCGATGGGCACATCGTCCATGTCCCGCCGGGCCAGATCCTCCGCCAGAATCTCGAAGAACACGTTGTTCTCATACTCCATGATGGCCTCGTGGATGCCACCCTCTGCAAAAGCCCGGGAGGGGATCACCTCGCCCTGGTAGGTTTCGGACAGGGCGGACATGCCCTCCTGGGCGGCTTTGGCAAACAGCAGGCTCTCCACCTCGTCGTAGTCCTTGAACCGATCCTCCCCGCGGGTGGAGTTCAGGATCCAGTTTCCGATGTACACCATATCCAGCAGCCGGCGAAGCTGCTTGCGCGTCAGTTCCAGTTCCATGCTTAGCCCTCCTTCGGCTGGGTTCAACTCTATATTATACCGTCCATTTTCCACTTGTCAATGGGCATACTTGGCGCTTCCTCATCATATAGTCAGGTCAGGAAACCATTTGACACACGGAGCGTGATTATCATGGACGAATACAGAGGGGAAAACAAAATTGTGCTGCGGGGACAGGCGGCCGGGCAGCCCGTCCCATCCCACCGGAATCACGGGGTGGACTACTACGTGGTCCCCCTGCGGGTGCCCCGGCTCAGCGGGACGGACGACATGCTGAATCTGGTCACCGCCGACCCAGACCCGGCCCTGTGGGCGCCGGGGCAGTGGGTGGAGGTGCAGGGGGAGGTGCGGTCCTATAACAACCGCACCGGCCAGGGCAGCAAGCTGGTCATCACGGTGCTGGTGCGGTCCGCTCAGCCCGCCGAAGCGGAGGAGGGGGAAAACCGCCTGGTGCTGACGGGGGCGCTGTGCCGCAAGCCGGCGGCCCGCCGCACGCCGCTGGGCCGGGAGATCTGCGACCTGCTGCTGGCGGTGAACCGGCCCTATGGCCGGGCGGATTACTTACCCTGCATCGCCTGGGGGTCGCTGGCGGCCCACTGCGCGGGGCTGGACGTGGGGGATAAGCTGCGCCTGGAGGGCCGCCTGCAAAGCCGGCAGTACCATAAGCTCATTGACGGGGAGCAGGTGGCCCGGACGGCCTTTGAAATCTCGGTCATGAACCTGCTGCCCGATGAAGATGGGGATGATGTTCCTTTTTCTTGAAAGAAAAAGGAACCGAAAAAGAACTTTTAGTCCGCTGACGGCCGGGTGTTGTCAACGAACAGTACATGCACGACCACTAAAGACTCCGTCGAATTAACATATATTATCTTTTATCAATTTCATATTTCTCCTTTTCGTGGCCGACGCAATACTTTCATTTACCGTCACGCCGCGAAACGGATCAAAAGTTTCTTTTTTCGCTTCCTTTTTTTCTTTTCAAAGAAAAAAGGAAGAAGCCCCCGCTACCCGTACACCTCCGGGCAGATTTCCCGTATTTTGGCCCGGATGGAGCGCAGGTCGGCAAAGGTGTCCGGTTTTTTCGTGGGGTCACGGAGCAGGGCGGCAGGGTGGTAGATGGCCGTGTAGAACGCCCCGTCCTTTTCCACCCAATGACCGTGCTCCTTCGTGATGCGGTAGTCCGGCTTGATCAGCCGCATGGCCGCAATCCGGCCCAGGCATACCACAATTTTGGGACGGATCAGATCCAGCTGCTCCTCCAGGTAGCCGATGCAGGCGTCCTGCTCCGTGTTCAGCGGGTCCCGGTTCTTGGGCGGACGGCATTTGACGATGTTGGTGATATAAAAGTTCTTCTCCCGGCTCAGCCCCACCAGGGACAGCATCTCATCCAAAAGCTGGCCGCCCCGGCCCACAAAGGGTTCGCCCTGCAAATCCTCGTTTTCTCCGGGGCCCTCGCCGATGAACATGACCCGGGCGTCCCTCGGCCCCTTGCCGAACACCACGTTGGTACGGGTGTCCGCCAGGGCGCACTTCTGGCAGGAAAAACAGCGCCGCTCCAATTCTGCCCAGTTTGACATGGGGTATATTCCCTCCCGTTCTCTTTTGTTCTGACCAAATTATAGCGCCATCCGGGGGCCGGTGTCAACCGCTCAGACAGTTGACACCGGCCTCCGGATGGGGTAAAATACCTCATGCGAAATACGCGGCGGCGCGGACTTCTCCCGGACGGTACCTCTTGTACGGTCCGGGATTTTTTCAGCCGCCGGAGGGAGGGCCGTTATGAATATTACCCCAGAGCTGGTGGAGCGCATCGCAGACCTGTCCCGGCTGGAGCTGGGCCAGGAGGAGGTCCTGGAAACTGCCGCCCAGCTGGAGCAGATTGCAGCCTGCATGGACATACTGAACCGCTTGGACACACGGGGCATCCAGCCCATGAGCCACGTATTCCCGGTGGAGAATGTGCTGCGGGAGGACACGGTCCTCCCCTCTCAGGACCGGGCCGAGCTGCTGGCCTGCGCCCCTGCGTCGGACGGCGAGACCTTCCTGGTCCCCAGGGCCGTGGAATAGGAGGGGCGGCATGGAGCTGATGGAACTGACCGCCCTGGAGCTGGGCACGGCCATCAAAAAAGGCCGGGTGTCCGTCAAAGAGGCAGCCCAGGCGGCGCTGGACCGGATCGCCGCCCAGAGCAGCGCGCTGAACGCCTTCATCACCGTCACCGGGGAGCGGGCGCTGGACCGGGCGGACAAGCTGCAGGCCGGGGTGAAAGATGCGGAAAGCCCCCTGTACGGCGTGCCCATGGCCTTGAAAGACAATATCTGCACCAGGGGCGTGCGGACCACCTGCGCGTCTAAAATCCTGGGCGAGTTCACGCCCCCCTACAGCGCCGCTGTGGTGGACAAGCTGGCGGGCGCGGGGGCCATCTCCCTGGGCAAGCTGAACATGGACGAGTTCGCCATGGGCTCCACGTCGGAGACCTCCTGCTTCGGCCCGGTGAAAAACCCCTGGGACCCGGAGCGCGTCCCAGGCGGCTCCTCCGGAGGCGCGGCGGCGGCTGTGGCGGCGGGGCTGGGGTGGTACGCCGTGGGCTCCGACACCGGCGGCTCCATCCGGCAGCCCGCCGCCTTCTGCGGCGTCACCGGCATCAAGCCCACCTACGGCACCGTGTCCCGGTACGGGCTCATCGCCTACGCCTCCTCCTTTGACCAGATCGGCCCCATCTGCCGGGACGCGGCGGACTGCGCCGCCGTGCTGGACGCGCTCCAGGGGAAAGACCCCCGGGACGGCACCAGCCTGGAGGGGCAGTACGGCCGCCTGCTGGACCGCCTCACCGGGGACGTGCGGGGGCTGAAAATCGGCCTGCCCGCGGACTGCTATGGGGACGGGCTGGACCCGGAGGTCCGCGCCGCTGTGCTGGCCGCGGCGGACACGCTGAAAAGCCGGGGCGCTCAGGTGACGGAGCTGCCCTTCCCGGTGATGGAATACGTGGTGCCCGCGTACTATATCATCGCCGCCGCCCAGGCTTCCTCCAACCTGTCCCGGTTCGACGGGGTAAAGTACGGCCGGCGGGCGGACGAGTACGGCGGGCTGGACGACCTGTACCGCAAAACCCGCACCCAGGGCTTCGGCCCGGAGGTGAAGCGGCGCATCCTGCTGGGCACATTCGTGCTGTCCGCCGGGTACTATGACGCCTACTATATCAAGGCGCTCCAGGCGAGAGCGGTGATTAAAAGCGGCTTTGACCGGGCGTTTGAACAGTGTGACCTCCTGCTCACCCCCACAGCCCCCGCCGCCCCGCCCAGGCTGGGGACAAGCCTGGACAACCCGCTGCAGATGTACCTGGGCGACGTGTACACCGTGTCGGTGAATCTGGCGGGCCTGCCGGGGCTGTCCATGCCCTGCGGATTCGACTCCCAGGGGCTGCCCATCGGGGCCCAGCTCATCGGGCCCCATTTCGGGGAGGAGATGCTGCTCAACGCCGCCCACGCCTTCCAATTGGACACGGATTTTCATCGGCAGCGTCCAAAGGACAGTATCTGCAGGGACGCGCAGCGTGTGCCCGCACGCCTTGAGACGTTAGACCATCGGCCGGGCGCACAATGTGCGCCCCAGCGGGAAGGGGGCGGTCCGGCATGACCTGGGAGACCGTGATCGGGCTGGAAACCCACGTGGAGCTGGCCACCAGGACGAAAATCTTCTGCTCCTGCACCACTGAATTCGGCAGCCCGCCCAACACCCACTGCTGCCCCGTGTGCACCGGTATGCCGGGAGCCCTGCCCGTCCTCAACAGGAGGGTGCTGGAGTTCGCCGTCAAGGCCGGGCTGGCGCTGAACTGCTCCATCACCCGGCACAGCGGCTTTGACCGGAAGAACTATTTCTACCCCGACCTGCCCAAGGCATATCAGATCTCCCAGCTGTACCTCCCCATCGCCCGGAACGGCCGGGTGGACGTCCGCACCCAGGCGGGGGACAAGACCATCCGCATCCACGAGCTGCACATGGAGGAGGACGCGGGCAAGCTGGCCCACGATCCAGCCACCGGCCTGACCCGCGTGGACTGCAACCGCTGCGGCGTGCCCCTCATTGAGATCGTCACCCAGCCGGACTTCCGGACGGCGGAGGAGGTGACCGCCTACCTGGAGGCGCTGAAAGAGACGCTCCAGTACCTGGGCGTGTCCGACTGCAAGATGCAGGAGGGCTCTCTCCGATGCGATGTAAACCTGTCCGTGCGGCCCGCGGGGAGCGGGGAGCTTGGCACCCGCACCGAGATGAAGAACCTCGGCTCCTTCCGGGCCGTCGCCCGTGCCATTAAATACGAGGCCGCACGGCAGATTCAGCTCATTGAGGGCGGCGGCCGGGTGGTCCAAGAGACCCGGCGGTGGGACGAGGACCGGAACGCCTCCCTGCCCATGCGCGTCAAGGAGAACGCCCAGGACTACCGCTACTTCCCGGAGCCGGACATTCCCCCCATCCGGCTGTCGGAGGAATATCTGGACGCCCTCCGTGCCGCCCAGCCGGAGCTGGCCCAGGCCAAGCGGGCGCGGTATCAGCGCGAGTACGGGCTTCCCGAGTACGACTGCCGGATGATTACCTCCCACCGGGCGCTGGCCCGCTTTTTTGAGGCGCTGGTGGAGCTGGGCGTGCCACCCAAGCAGGGGGCCAACTGGATCATGGGGGAGGTGCTGGGGGCGCTGTCCCAGCGTGCCATGGAGCCCGGGGATATGAAGCTCACGCCCCCCACCCTGGCCCGGCTCATCGCCCTGGTGGGGGAGGGCAGGCTCAACCGCAATACCGCCGTCAAGGTGTTTGAGGCCGTTTTCGACAGGGACGGGGACGTGGACGCCTATGTCAGGGCGCACGGCCTGGAGCAGGTCAACGACGACGCCCTGGTGCGGGAGGCCTGCGCAGAGGTGCTGGCGGTCAACCCCCGGTCCGCGGCGGATTACCGGAGCGGTAAAGAAAAAGCCTTTGGCTTCCTGGTGGGCCAGGTTATGCGGGAGCTGAAGGGCAGGGCCAATCCCCAGCGCGTGAACGCCATTTTAAAGGAGCTTCTGATGCAGTAAAATACCGCCGGGGGAGAGGGCCGAATGCCTCCTTTTCCTCTGAAAATGAATTTCTTGAAAAGCCTTCTTGCGTTTTCCTACAATTTCACCCCGCTTGTTCCCGGATATTTTGCGTGTTTCTTGAATTTTTCTCCGCCCAAAATGAAAAATGCAGTTTTTTTCTTGCAATTCGGTTCGGCCTGTTATATACTTTATCTCGAAAAAGAGGTAAAGAGGGGATTTTTATGTTCCAAGCCTTTCGTGTGCCGCCCATTGCGGCGGCTCAGCAATTTGAGCCCGGCCTTGTGGATCAGGCGATTGAACTCGTCGAGCACGTCAACAGCTTCCTCAACAACATCGTCTGGGGCTGGCCCGCCCTGATCCTGCTGGCTTTTGTGGGCATTTTCATGACCTTCCGCACAAAATTCTTCCAGGTCGGCCACATCGGCCACTGGATGAAGGAGACCATCGGCGCGGTCTTCCACAAGGACGTGTCCGGCCACACCCAGGATCAGTCCATCTCCCAGTTCCAGTCCCTGTGCACCGCCCTGGCCGCCACCGTGGGCACCGGCAACATCGTGGGCGTGGCGGGGGCCATCATGGTGGGCGGTCCCGGGGCCGTGTTCTGGATGTGGCTCATCGCCTTCTTCGGCATGATGACCAACTACTCCGAAAACGTGCTGGGCATCTTCTACCGCCGGAAAAACTCCGCCGGGGAGTGGTCCGGCGGCGCCATGTACTACCTGCGGGACGGCCTGGGGGCCAAAAAGGGCTGCAAGACCATCGGCATGGTGCTGGCGGTGCTGTTCTCCGTGTTCTGCTTCTTGGCCTCCTTCGGCATCGGCAATATGACCCAGATTAACTCCATCTCCGGCAACATGAAGGACGTGTTCGGCATACCCACCTGGGTCACCGGCATCGCCGTCGTCATCCTGGCCGGACTGGTGGTGCTGGGCGGCTTGAAGCGCATCGCCTCCGTCACCGAGAAGGTCGTCCCCTTTATGGTCATCCTGTACATCATCGGCTCCATCGTCATCTTCTGCTCCAACATCTCCATGATCGGCCCGGTGTTCGCGTCCATCTTCACACGGGCGTTCTCCCTGGAGGCCGCCGGCGGCGGCGCGGCCGGCACCGTGATGAAGCTGGCCATCGAGCAGGGCATGAAACGGGGCGTGTTCTCCAATGAGGCGGGCCTGGGCTCCTCCGTCATGGTCCACTCCAGCTCCAACGTGAAGGAGCCGGTGCGCCAAGGCATGTGGGGCATCTTCGAGGTGTTCGCCGACACCATCATCGTATGCACCCTCACCGCCTTCTCCGTGCTGTCCTCCGGCCTGGTGGACCTGGACGCCGGGGTCACCGCGGCGGAATACGCGGGGGTGGAGCTTTCCAAGGCCAATCTGGTGAGCACCGTGTTCTCCATACACTTCGGCTTCGTCGGGGCGGCCTTTGTGGCCATCTCCGTGATGCTGTTCGCTTTCTCCACCTGCCTGGGCTGGAGCCACTACGGCAGCAAGGCCTGCGAGTTCCTGTTCGGTGAAAAGATTACCAAAATCTATCAGGTTATTTTCGTCGCCGCCACCTTCGGCGGCGCGGTGATGGGCGAAAACCTGGCCTGGGACATCGCTGATACCCTCAACGGCATGATGATGCTGCCCAACCTGGTGGGTGTGCTGGCGCTGTCCCCGGTGGTGGTCATGATCACCAAGAACTATGTGGACCGCAAGCTCCGGGGAAAGGATGTGGAGCCCATGCTGTCTAACTTTGAGGATATCCAGAAGGAGGCTGCGGCGGCGGTCAAGGCTGGAGAGCGGTGACCTGTTGATCTATGGGAGCGCCGATTCAATGCGCCTGCGGCGCATCGCGGACATTTTACGCCGCAACTTTGTTGTAATTTCTTGAAATAAGCGCAATTTTTCCTGCGAAATCCCACCTCATTGCGGCATGGAATCTCTCGCAAATCGCTCTTGTCGATTACATCAGCCCTTGCCTATCATAAAAACCGGCAGACATCAAGATGTCTGCCGGTTTTTTGCCGCAGCATATTTTCCTGCCTACCGCACGCCCAGTACCCAGCGCTTCCAGCCCTTGGGCTGTTCCCACTGGGACCGGGGTTTGTCCGGCAGCTCCACGAAATACTTCCCTGAGGCGTTCACCAGAGTGGTGTCCCCGTACCGCCCCACCCGGGGGCGCTCCAGCCCGTACTCCAGATGGACGTGGCCGTAGAGATGGTACTGGGGCTTGCAGCGGTCCATCACATCCCGGAAGCAGGCAAACCCCCGGTGGCAGAGGTCGTCCATGTCCCCCAGCCCCTGGGCGGGGGCGTGGGTCACCAGGATGTCCACCCCGTTCCGCCTCAGGGAGCGGCCCAGCTTGGCAATGCGTCGCTTCATCTGGCCCTCTGTGTACTGGTGGGCGCTGCTGTTGTACTTCATGCAGCCGCCCAGCCCCAAAATGTGGTATCCCCGGAAGTTCACCACCCTCCCGTCAATGCAGTCGCACCCCTCGGGGGGCTGCTGCTCGTAGCGGACGTCGTGGTTGCCGTGGACATAGAACAGAGGCTTGTTCGCCATGGTCACCAGGAAGGTCAGGTAGGCGGACGGCAGGTCCCCGCAGGAGATGATGGCGTCCGCCCCCTGAAGCTTCTCTTTGGAGAAATAATCCCACAGCCCCGGGTCTGGGGCATCTGAGATCACCAGCAGTTTCACGGCGATTTCTCCTCCTCCGGCGGGATCTTCTCCCGGTCGATGCCCAGCCGCCGCACCGTGGCCCGGGTGATGGGCAGCAGCTCATCGTAGGCGGGCAGACGGCCGTCGATCCGGTCGTTCAGCCAGTCCATCTTCAAAATCTCCTCCATGGTCAGGTTCCGGCTGCCGTCGTTGATGACCCGCCCGTCCTGGGCCAGGATCAGCCGCTTGAAGGGCTGGATGGTCCCGCTGCGAATGCCGTCACGCAGCAGCCCAGCCAGCACCCGGGTACCCTCGGGCAGGTCTGGGCTGACCCTGATGTCCACCACGTCGCTGTCCATTCCCCACCAGTAGTTAATTGCCTTGCTGCTGTTCTCTGCCAGGGGGATGCTCTTGGGGTCCCGGAGCAGCTCCCGCACGATGCGCACGTAGAACTCCCCCCACTGCCAGCTGGGGGAGGCCAGATGCACCAGCTCCCCGTCCGGCCCCAGGCGGGACAGGCCCTTCGTCCCATAGGGCTGCTCGGCGATATAGTCCCGGTCGCACACCAGCTGGATGCCCTGGGCCCGGAACTCCTCCATATAGTCCCCCGGCAGGCAGTGCCAGCGCAGCTCAATGCTGGCGTCCGGGCAGGTCAGCGCCGCCCCCAGGGCAAAGGCGTTGATGCTGGCGGGCACGCCCAGAATGGGGTAGCTGCCCACGTAGCCGATCCGCCCGGTTTTGCTCATGGCCCCGGCGATGGCCCCGGCGATGAATTTGGCCTCGTACACCCGGCAGTAGTACGCCTTCACGTTCACATAGGGCTGGTCGATGGAGCAGTTCATGAACCGCACCTTGGGGTATTTCACCGCCACCCGCAGCGTGGCGTCAATGAGATTCACCGACGTGGTGAAGATCAGCTCCGCGCCGTCCGCCACCGCCTCGCTGATCACCTCCGCCGCCCCCTGCTGGGATACCTCGTAGTAGCTCATCACGCTGACGCTGTCCCCCAGCACATGCTCCAGATGCTCGCGGCCCTTGTCATGGGCGGCGGCCCAGCCGCTGCTCTCAGGCGTGCCCTGAAACAGGAACGCCACCCGCAGCTTCCTCCGGCCCCCGCTCAGCAGGGTGGACATCATGCCCTTCTTCTCCTCGGCCTCCCCCGCCGGAGCCAGGCTCACCGCGATGGGCTCTGTCTCGGCGTGGACGCACAGCTCCTTCCAGATGGCGCTGAGGGTCTGGCGGAACTCCCCCTCGCCGATGGCCGCCAGGAAGTCCTGGGCGGAGTAGAACTCCAGCCAGCGCAGCAGCGCGTCCCCGGTGGTCAGGCCCAGGCCGCCGCCGCCCAGCCGGTAGAAGCTGCTGCGGAAGCTGAAATACCGCGCTTTAAATTTTTTCTGGAAGTCCTCCGGCCAGTCCTGGTCCTTGGCAAAGCCCAGCGCCGCCTGGAGCCTGGCGTATCCGCCCAGGTCGCTGAAATGGACCCCCCAGCACTTGCTGTGCTTGAAAAACTCCAGGAACTCCATATAGATCTGCACAGTGATGTCGTCTGTCCGCTCCGGCATGAGCCGGGTGACGTCCGCCTGAATGGTAGCCGAACCCATGCTCTTGAGCACGCTGACCCGCTTGTTCCCCTCCCGGACGTAGAAGCGGCCCAGGTACTCGTAGCACTTGATGGCGTCGTGGATGCCCTCGCTCAGCTGGGCGGAGCACAGGTGGGTCCATTTCGTAGCGAACTCGGAGTCCTGCCCCATCAAGGGGTAGAACCCGGCGGAAAACGAATTGCACCGGGCCTCCTCGGTGGAGCCCACCACCAGGTAGATGGGGATATCCATGATCCCCAGCTTCACCTGGGACAGCTGGAGCTTATCCGCCCCCAGCGCCTGAATGTTGGGATTGAGGCCCCGATGGACGCAGTTCTTGTATTCCTTCTGACCCAGCTTCAGGGCCTGCTGATAATATTGCGCCGCTTCGATGTTCGGCATGCGGTATCCTCCTTAAATGAGTGTGCAGTGTGTGCCTGTTACAATTACATTTTATTTGATGGCCTTGCTCCTGACCTCTTCGCCCAGCAGGGCGGCAAACGCATCCAAAGACATGGCCCCCAGGTCCTCGCCGGAGCGGCGGCGGGGGGAGACGGTGCCGTTCTCCATGTCCCGGTCGCCCACCACCAGCATATAGGGCACCTTCTCCAGAGTGGCCTCCCGGATTTTCTTGCCGATCTTCTCGTTGCGCTCGTCCACTTCGGTACGGAAGCCCTGCTCCTCCAGCTTGGCGGCAGCCTCCCCGGCGTATTCCACCGCCCGGTCGGTGACGGGCAGCACCTTCACCTGCACCGGGGCCAGCCATGCCGGGAACGCCCCGGCGAAGTGCTCGGTGATCACGCCGATGAACCGCTCGATGGAGCCCAGCACAACCCGGTGGATCATGACGGGGCGGTGCTTCTGGCCGTCCTCGCCGGTGTACTCCAGCTCGAAGCGCTCGGGGAGCTGGCTGTCCAGCTGGATGGTGCCGCACTGCCAGGTCCGGCCCAGGGAATCGGCCAGATGAAAGTCCAGCTTGGGACCGTAGAACGCGCCGTCCCCCTCGTTGACGACGAAGCTCTTGCCCATGCTGGTGATGGCGTCCTTCAGGATGTCCTGGTTGCGCTCCCACTCTTCCACGGTGCCGATGTGGTCCTCGGGCATGGTGGACAGCTCGATTTCATAGCTCAGGCCGAACACGGAGTATACCTCATCGAAGAGGCGCACCGTCTCCTGGATCACGTCCTTCATCTGGTCCTGGGTCATGAACACGTGGGCGTCGTCCTGGGTGAAGCAGCGCACCCGGAACAGGCCGTGGAGGGCGCCGGACAGCTCGTGGCGGTGGACCAGGCCCAGTTCGCCCACCCGCAGGGGCAGTTCCTTATAGGAGTGGGGCTCACTGGCGTAGACCAGCATCCCGCCGGGGCAGTTCATGGGCTTGACGGCGAAGTCCGTGTCGTCGATGACGGTGGTGTACATATTGTCCTTGTAGTGGTCCCAGTGGCCGGAGCGCTCCCACAGCTGGCGGTTGAGCATGATGGGGGTGGAGATCTCCACGTAGCCGTACTTCTTGTGGACCTGCCGCCAGTAGTCCAGCAGGGTATTGCGCAGCACCATGCCTTTGGGCAGGAAGAAGGGGAAGCCGGGACCCTCGTCCCGGAACATGAACAGGCCCAGTTCCTTGCCCAAGCGGCGGTGGTCCCGCTTCTTGGCCTCCTCGATGCGGGCCAGGTGGGCGTCCAGCTCGTCCTTCTTGGGGAAGGCGATGCCGTAGATGCGCTGAAGGGTCTCCCGGCTGGAATCCCCCCGCCAGTAGGCGGCGTTGCAGGCGGTGAGCTTGAGGGCGTTGCCCTTGATGCGCCCGGTGGAATCCAGGTGGGGGCCGGCGCACAGGTCGGTGAACTCGCCCTGCTTGTAGAAGCTGATGTGGGCGTCCTCGGGCAGGTCGTTGATGAGCTCCACCTTGAAGGGCTCCGCCTTTTCCTCCATGAGCTTGAGGGCCTCGGCGCGGGGCAGCTCGAAGCGCTCCAGCTTCAGCTTTTCCTTGCAGATTTTGCGCATTTCGGCCTCGATCTGCTCCAGGTGCTCTGGGGTGAAGGCGAAGGGCGCGTCCATGTCGTAGTACCAGCCCTCTTCGATGGACGGGCCGATGGCCAGCTTCACCTCCGGCCACAGGCGCTTGACGGCCTGGGCCATCACGTGGGAGCAGGTGTGCCAATAGGTTTTGCGGTAGGCTTCGTTTTCAAAGGTAAACTGGTTGTTTTCTTCAGACATAAAAAATCCTCCTTATATTGGGGTGCAAAACAAAAATGCTTCACCCCTGAGATTCAGGGGTGAAGCATAAAGCTCCACGGTTCCACCCTGCTTGCAAGGAAGCGCGTGGCCGTCGCCAGCGGTGGGGCTTAGATCCGCGTTGCGAACAGGCACAGCGTGACGCCTTGCCGCTTGTGAGCGCTGTAACAGGCGCACCTGTCCCGGTCATCCCGGGCGGCTCAGGAGCGGTACCGGCCGCCGCTGTTGCGCGGGACGCTTCCACCAAATGCGTCCCTCTCTGTGCGCCGCTGAGCGGTCTCTTCTCCGTCGCTGCCATTTTAACACAAGACAGTGTATCACCGGGAACGGGAATTGTCAAGAGCGCGGTGATTAACAAAATCATGGGCAAAATCACAGGGCAGCACTCGGGTTAAAAAGACCGAGGCTTTTTGCCTGTTGAAATAGGACGGGAAATTTGATATAATAGATTGTTATATCGGAAATAATACCCTGGGGTACTGCCTGGGAGCGCTTTGATGGGAGGGGCGTATCATGAAATATCAGCAATGGAACCTGCGCCGCCCCGGCAAGGCGGCCGCCCGGCGGGCCCTGGAGCAGTCGGGGCTGTCGTCTCTGTGCGCCAGCCTGCTGTGCGCCCGCGGGCTGGATGACCCGGAGCAGGCCGCCCGGTTCCTCTTCAGCGGCCCGGAGCGTTTTCATAATCCCTTCCTCCTCAAGGATATGGACAAGGCCGTGGCCCGCATCCGCCGGGCCATCGACGGCCGTGAGCTGATCTGCGTCTACGGCGACTATGATGTGGACGGCATCACCGCCACCTGCCTGCTCACTGAGACCCTCGCCTCCCTGGGGGGCGAGGTGACCAGCTACATCCCCGACCGCTCCGAGGAGGGCTACGGCCTCAACCCCAGGGCCGTCACCCGGCTGGCGGACCAGGGGGTGCGGCTCATCGTCACCGTGGACTGCGGCATCACCGCCGCCCCGGAGGTGGAGTTCGCCCGCTCGCTGGGGGTGGACGTGGTGGTCACCGACCACCACCACTGCAAGGACCGCATCCCCGACGCCGCCGCGGTGGTGGACCCCCGGCGGCCCGACTGCCCCTATCCCTTCCCCGAGCTGGCCGGGGTGGGGGTTGCCCTGAAAACCGCCCAGGCCCTGGTCCCGCCTGAGGACCGGGAGAAGATATTCCTCCGCTTCGGCGAGCTGGCCGCCATCGGCACCGTGGCCGACGTGATGAAGCTGACCGATGAGAACCGCTCCCTGGTCCGCATGGGGCTGGAGCTGCTGGCACACACCGGGCGTCCCGGCCTGCGCGCCCTGCTGCGGGAGGCGGGGCTGGAGCCCCAGGCCGTCCCCACCGCCGTCACCATCGGCTACGGCCTGGCCCCCCGGATCAACGCCGCCGGGCGGATGGAGCAGGCCATGGTGGCCCTGGAGATGCTGCTCACCCGGGACGAACAGCGGGGGGAGGAGCTGGCCCAGGCCCTGTGCCACCTGAACCGGGAGCGTCAGGCCATTGAGCTGGAGATTTTCGAGCAGTGCGCCGCCATGCTGGACGACCCTATGGACGCCCCCTGCATCGTGCTGGCCCGTGAGGGCTGGCACCAGGGAGTGGTGGGCATCGTGGCCTCCCGCCTGGCGGAGAAGCACTCCTGCCCCACCTTCATGATCTGCCTGGAGCACGGCCAGGGCAAGGGCTCCTGCCGGTCCTTCGGCGGGTTCAACCTGTTCGCCGCCCTGGAGCGCTGCGCCGACCTGCTGGACCAGTACGGCGGGCATGAGATGGCGGCGGGCTTCACCATCCGGGAGGAGAACATCCCCCAGCTCACCGCCCGGCTCAACGAGCTGGTGGCCGCCCACACCGGGGGCCGGCCCATGGAGGCCGCCGTGGACGTGGACGCGGAGATCGAGCACTGCGGCCGGCTCACCGCCCCTGAGGTGGAATCCCTGGCCGCCCTGGAGCCCTTCGGCACGGGCAACCCCAAGCCGGTGTTTCTGCTGCGGGGGGCCTCCGTGGTCTCCTGCTGCGACGTGGGGGGCGGGCGGCACCTGAAGATGAAGCTGCGCCGGGACGGCGTGGTGCTGGACGCCATTTTCTTCTCCGCCAACTGCGCGGCCTGCGGCGTGTCCGCCGGGGAGCGGCTGGACGTGATCTTCACCCCCCAGATCAACGAGTTCCGGGGCAGCCGCACCGTGCAGCTCCAGCTGTGCGACCTGCGCCCCGCCCCCACCCGGGCCCAGCTGGAGCAGGAGCTGTTCCAGCGCCTGCAGGAGGGGGAGGAGCTGTCCCGGTGGGAGGCGGGCCTGCTGCTGCCCTCCCGGCAGGACTTCGCCCGGCTGTGGCGCTTCCTGGAGCACAGCTGCACCGGGGACTGGCTGGACGCCGGCCCCGCCCTGCTGCGTCAGGCCGCCCGCCAGCCCGACGGCCGCTGCGCCTACGGCCGCACCCTGGTCTGCCTCTACGTGATGGGGGACCGGGGGCTGATCCGGATGGAGCGCCAGCGCCTGCGCCTGTGCCGGCCTGAGCAGAAGGTGGATCTGGAGCAGGCCGAGATGATGCGCCGCCTGCGGCGGCTGCTGGGCGACGAGACGATATAAATTTCCAACCGGGCCCCGGAGCCCGGGAAGGAGGACCATAATGGACCTTGCCCATGAGAGATATGAGGAATTAGAGCGGAAAATTCTGGCTGCCAACTCCAGCGCGGACGCTGCCCGGATTCGAGCCGCCTTTGAATATGCCAACGACCACCACGGGCCCCAGCTGCGCAAAAGCGGCGAGCCCTACATCATCCACCCCATCGCCGTGGCGGAGATCATCAACGAGCTGGAGCTGGACCAGGACTCCATCGTGGCCGCCCTGCTCCACGACTGCATTGAGGACACCGACTCCACCCACGACGAGATCGCCCGGCTGTTCGGCGCTCAGGTGGCCGATCTGGTGGAGGGGGTCACCAAGCTGACCCGGATGCAGTACACCTCCCGGGAAGACGAGCAGATGGAGAACCTGCGAAAAATGTTCATGGCCATGGCCAAGGACGTGCGGGTCATCCTCATCAAGCTGTGCGACCGGCTGCACAACATGCGCACGCTCCAGTACCAGTCCGACCACAAGCAGAAGGAAAAGGCCCTGGAGACCATGGAGGTCTACGCCCCCATCGCCCACCGCCTGGGCATGCAGAAGATCAAGTGGGAGCTGGAGGACCTGTCCCTGGAGTACCTGGACCCGGTGGGCTTCCACGACGTGCAGCAGGAGCTGGACAACATCACCTCCCTCCACGCGGGCTTTCTGGACAACATGCAGACCCACATCGAGGAGCGGCTGGCGGAGGAGGGCGTGCGGTGTAAAGTCTACGGGCGTTTGAAGCACATCTATTCCATCTACCGCAAGATGTACTCCCAGAGCAAGACGCTCAACGAGATTTTCGACCTGTACGCCTTCCGGGTCATCGTGGAGGACATCCCCTCCTGCTACAACGTCCTGGGCTGCATCCACGACATGTTTAAGCCGGTGCTGGGCCGCTTTAAAGACTATATCGGCACGCCAAAGCCCAACGGCTACCAGTCCCTGCACACCACCGTGGTGGGGCGGGACGGCATCCCCTTCGAGGTGCAGATCCGCACCTGGGACATGCACCAGACCGCCGAGTACGGCGTGGCCGCCCACTGGAAGTACAAGCAGGGGCTGGCCAACCAGCGGCTGGGCACGGAGCGGGACTTCGAGTGGGTGCGCAAGCTGTTGGAGAGCCAGCAGGACACCGACCCGGACGAGTTCGTGCGCACCCTGCGGGTGGACCTGTTTGCCGACGAGGTGTTTGTCTTCACCCCCAACGGCGACGTGAAGAGCCTGCCCGCCGGGGCCACCCCCATCGACTTCGCCTACGCCATCCACTCTGCCATCGGCAACTCCATGACGGGGGCCAGGGTGAACGGGCGCATCGTCACCTTTGAAACGCCGCTGAAAAACGGCGACATTGTGGAGATCATCACCTCCAAGTCCGCCAAGGGCCCCAGCCGGGACTGGATGAAGATCTGCAAGTCCAACGAGGCCCGCAACAAGATCCGCCAGTGGTTCAAGAAGGAGCGCCGGGAGGAGAACATCGCCACCGGCCGGGCCATGTTTGAGTCCGAGCTGAAGCACGTGGGGCTCACCCTGTCCTCCATCACCGCCAACTCCGAGCTGCTTGACATCCTGCTCAGGCGGGTGCGCTTCGGCGCGCTGGATGAGCTGTACGCCGCCATTGGCTACGGCGGGCTGTCCGCCCAGAAGGCGGCGGGCCGCATGAAGGAGGAGATGACCCGCCTGGGCCGCCTGGAGCGCCAGCGGGCCGAGCAGGAGGCCATGCAGGCCTCGGTGGCCGCAGGGGAGACGGTGTACCCCTCCACCCCCAAGGACTCCATCCTCACCCCCCGCAGGTCCAACAGCGGCATTATCGTGGAGGGGCTGGACAACTGCATGGTGAAGTTCTCCAAGTGCTGCACCCCCGTGCCGGGGGACCCAGTGGTGGGCTTTATCACCAAGGGCTACGGCGTGTCCATCCACCGCCAGGACTGCCCCAACGCCGACCCCGCCCGGCGCAAGCCGGAGGAGGAGGGGCGCTGGGTCAAGGTGGCCTGGGCGGACAACGCGGTGGGGGAGTCGGGCTACCGCACCTCCATCGAGATCTCCGCCAAGGACCGGGACGGGCTGGCCCTGGACGTGGCCATGGCCCTGTCCACGGTGAAGGTGAAGGTCAACAACCTGTCCGCCCGCAGCCAGCCCGACGGCTACGCCACCATCTATCTGGAGCTGGCCGTCAGGGACCAGAAGGAGCTGGCCGGCGTGATCAACAAGCTGTCTCAAATCCCCGGTGTGTTCCTGGTCAAGAGGGCCGGGGGATAGCGCTGAGCCGTCGTGAGCAGCGCGGATGGAGCGGAGCGAGGACAAAAGCCCAGCCGCCGCGCAGCGGAAGGCGGGTTTTGTCCGAGTCGCAGCGAAGCCGCGCGTTGCGAACAGGTGAAGCGTGTATAAAGGTGAGACCGTATATACAAAAAGGAGCCTGATTTCAAATGTCCGACCGCAATTTCCAGCCGCTGCTGTTCGGCGGCGACATCAACGTGTACAGCGTGGCACGGGCCTTCCACGAGGCCTACGGGGTGAAGAGCATTGCCTTCGGCAAGTTTGCCAACACCTTTCCCTGCGCCTACAGCGCCATCATCGACTACCGCTCCTGCCCGGAGAACGAGGATGAGGCGGCGTTCCTCCGGAACGTGCAAAACGTGGCGGCGGAGTGCGCGGACAAGACGGTGCTTGTGGTCGGCTGCGGGGACAGCTACGTGAAGCTGTGCGCCCACCTCAAGGACCGGTTCCCTGAGAACGTGAAGTGCAACTGCATCAGCGGGGAGATGCTGGACGTCCTCACCGATAAGGAGCAGTTCTATATCCTGTGCGACCGGTACGGCATCGACCACCCCGCCACCTTTGTGTATGAGGGGGGCATGGGGCATGACTTCGAGCTGCCCTGGGGTGCGCCCTACGTGGCCAAGCCCGCCGACGGCGTGGCCTACTGGGCCACCGGCCACCGGGAGCTGAAAAAGGTGTACATCTGCCAGAGCAGGGAGGAGCTGCTCGCCGCCCTGGACCAGGTGTACGCCGCGGGCTATCCGGGGAAGATGATCCTTCAGGAGTTCATCCCCGGGGACGACACCTATATGCGGGTGCTCACCAACTACTCCGACACCCGCGGCAGGGTGAAGCTGATGTGCCTGGGCCATGTGCTGCTGGAGGAGCACTCCCCCCACGGCATCGGCAACCACGCCGTTATCATCACCGAGCACGACCAGGGGCTGTGCGACAGGATCCGCGGTATGCTGGAGGACCTGGGGTATGTGGGCTTCTCCAACTTCGACATCAAGTTCGACCGCCGGGACGGCAAATACAAGGCCTTTGAGATCAACACCCGGCAGGGGCGGAGCAACTACTATGTCACCGGCTCGGGGCACAACATTGCCCAGTACCTGGTGGGCGACCTCATTGAGGGGCGGGACATGCCCCTGACCATCACCAACAACCGCTCCATCTGGCGGATGATCCCCCGGGGGCTGGCCTACCGGTTCATCCCCCGGCGCTACCACGGCGAGATGAGGGCGCTGTTCAGGGCCGGGGCGGACCACCACTCCATGGAGTACCGCCCGGACTACACCCCCAAGCGCATCTGGCGCATCTGGAAGAACCACATCGGCAATTACGTGCGCTTTCGCAAATACTGCGAGAAGCCAAAGGAGAACGGATGAAACAGGAAGCGAAATTGGGCGTTCTGGGCGGCATGGGTCCCCAGGCCACCCAGGTATTCTACCAGCTCGTGCTGGACCGCACCGACGCGGTCCGGGACCAGGACCATCTCCCCGCCGTGATCCTGTCCGACACCGGCATCCCCGACCGCACCGCCGCAATCCTCTCGGGGGAGACGGAGGGGCTGTACCAGCGGCTGCTGGAGGACGCGAGGACCCTGGAGCGCTGCGGCTGCACGGTGCTTGCCATCCCCTGCAACACCTCCCACTACTTCGCCGACCGCCTCCAGGGGGAGATCGGCGTGCCCATCATCCACATGCTGCGGGAGACCGCCGCCGCCCTGGCCGCCCAGGGAAAGAAGCGCCCCGGCATCCTGGGCACCGACGGCACGATACGGGCGGGCTTGTATCAGAAGGAGTGCGCCGCGGTGGGCATGGAGGCGGTAGCCCCCGACCCGGCCACCCAGAAGCTGGTCATGTCCATCATCTACGACGAGATCAAACAGGGGGAGACGGGCAGCCGGGACAAGTTTGCCAAGATCGACCGGGCCGTCCGGCAGGCGGGGTGCGACTGCGCCATCCTGGCCTGTACGGAGCTGTCCGTATTCGCCGCCTATCACGCCCTGCCCCCCTTCTACCTGGACGCCATGCTGGTGCTGGCCGAGCGGGCGGTGGAGCGGTGCGGCTATCCCCTGCGCGCCATTTAGTTTGCGGAGGTCATTGCTATGGACTTGACGCTGTACCCCCTGGGGGATTACTGCCAATTGCTGGACAAGCTGGGCCAGCTGGCCGCCCCCCTGCCGGAGGGACTGGACCTGAATCGGACGGTGGAGCTGGTGTCCTACAACTCCCGGGAGGCGGTTCCCGGCACGCTGTTCCTGTGCAAGGGGGCCCACTTCAAGCCGGACTACCTGTCCGACGCCGCCCGCCGGGGGGCCTTTGCCTACGTCAGCGAGAGGGCCTATCCCGAGGCGGGCCTGCCCTGCATTTTGGTCGAGGACATGCGGCAGGTGATGGCCCCGCTGGCGGTGAAATATTACAACGACCCGTCCCAAAAGCTGAAGGTGGTCGGCATCACGGGCACCAAGGGCAAATCGTCCACCGCCTATTACCTCAAGCATATCCTGGACGAGCTGCTGGCCGCCAGGGGCAAGTCCTGCGGGGTGATCTCCTCCATTGACACCTATGACGGCGTGGAGCGGTTTGAGTCCCACCTGACCACTCCGGAGCCCCTGGAGCTGCAAAAGCACTTTGCCCACGCGCTGTCCGCCGGGCTGGAATACGTGGTGATGGAGGTGTCCTCCCAGGCGCTGAAATACCACCGCACCCTGGGCACCCGCTTCGCCGCCGCCGCCTTTTTGAACATCGGCACCGACCACATCTCCCCCATTGAACACCCGGATTTTGAGGATTATTTTCACTCCAAGCTGAAAATTTTTGCCCAGGCAGACTTCTCCTGTGTCAACCTGGACTGTGACCACGCCCAGGAGGCTCTGACGGCCGCCCAAAGCGCCTGCGGCACGGTGTTCACCTTCTCCCGGCACGACCCTGCCGCCGCCGTGTACGGCAGCAGTGTGCGCAAGGTGGACCACGACATCCTCTTCCAGGTGGACGCCGCCCAGCTCAGCGGGCAGTACCGGCTCACCATGCCGGGGCTGTTCAACGTGGACAACGCGCTGGCAGCCATCGCCGTGTGCCGGGGGCTGGACATTCCGAAACAGGCCGTGCTGGACGGCCTTAGCAGGGCCCGTGTGCCCGGACGGATGGAGGTGTACTCCAACGCCGCCGGGGACGTGACCGCCATCGTGGACTACGCCCACAACCGCATGAGCTTTGAGACGCTGTTCCGCTCCGTGAAGCAGGAGTACCCCGGACGGAGAATTGTCACCGTGTTCGGCTGTCCGGGCAAAAAGGCCTTCGACCGCCGCCGGGATTTGGGCGAGGTTTCGGGGGCGCACTCCGACCTGGTGGTGCTCACCGAGGAGGATTCCGGCGAGGAGGATACCGTATCTATTTGCAGGGAGATCGCGGGACATGTGGCCTGCGCCTGTGACATCCAGCCCAACCGGGGAGAGGCCATCCGTCAGGCGGTGCTCAGCTGCCGAGAGCCGTCGGTGATCCTCATCACCGGCAAGGGCGCGGAGACCCGGCAGAAGCGGGGGCTGGAGTATATCGACACCCCCTCCGACGTGGAGTACGCCCAGACGTTTTTGCGGGAGCTGGACGCGCAAAGCGGCTGCTTTTTCGCGGAAAAGAAAAAGCGGGCAGAATGAAACGTTTAGGGAAGCACTGCCCTCCATTATGGAATGAAATGGGAAACCTGAGCCGCGGGTAACAGCAGATGCCGAAAGAGGCTTAAAAAGACGGCTTAAAAGGACCGGCGCAGCTGCGCCGGTCCTTTTAAGGTTTGGGGGGCGGTCAGCCACCGGCAATCGGGCCCCGATTATACTGAGGCGCTGCCGGCCGCTGTCTGTCTGACGCCCGGTTCCAGGTTCTGATGTCCATGAAAAAGAAGAGGCTAAACGTTAGAAATATACCGCATCAGCATAGCGGCAACCTGAGCGCGGGTGGCTTGGGCCTGGGAGTCGAGCCGTCCGCTGTCAACGCCATAGATGATGCCTTTCGCCACGGCCCAACGCATAGCCTCTTGAGCGTATCCGCTGATTTCTCCGGCATCGGTGAAGGCGTTTAGCGTACCGTTGGCGGTGGGGGAGCCTGAATACCGCCAAAGCATCGTGACCAACTGTTCACGAGTGATATTGTCGTTAGGGTTGCCGCCGTCGCTGACTGCGTTAGCAACCGCCCAATCCATACCCTTTTCGTACCAAACAGCGCCGCCGCTGGTATCCTCGCCATCATAACGGGCCAGAACTGTCATCAGCATAGCGCGAGTCATAGGCGCCTCAGGCTCAAAGGCCGCGTCCAAAGTACCGGAGAACAGCTCCCGAGCAGAAGTGAAATTGATTGCGTCGATTGCCCAATGGGAGGCGGAGACGTCCGTGAAGCTCTTGCTGTTGTCCACGATTTTCACGGTGGCCCCGTCAGGCAGAGAGACCGCGATACCGTCCTTCGTGGGGACTGTGGCCTTGACAACTTCCACGCTTCCATCGGCATTGACAAGCGCCGCAACGGTGCCTGTGGTGACATTTTCTGTTGGAATCTCTACCTTTACCGGTTCCTTGCTGCCCGTCTTTATGGTGACGGCGGGCGCATTGGTGATATTCCAGCCGGCTTGGAGCTCCGGAATAGGGAGAGCGACCGCCTCGCCGCTGCGCTGTGCCTCGCTGACTGCGGCCGCGGGCAGTGTAACCTCCGCCTCGGTCTGCCCGAAGACGCTGGTGGTAATGGCGGCGGTAGTGCCGTCCTTCCGCGTCACATTTGTAGCACTGGAGCCGTCGGGCTTCTTGACCGTCTCCGTTTTGTTGCCGGCCGAATCGGTTTTGGTGGTGGTTACCGTGCCATCCTTTTGGGTCGTCACCACGGTCTGAGAACCGTCCGCGTTTTTGGTTGTCTCGGTAATGGTGCCGGTGATCCTATTTTCCGTTTTGACAGTAATGGTGCCGTCGGGATTTTTGATGGTGGAAGTGATGGAAGTGCTGGGGTATCCGATGTCGGAAGTATCGGAGGATCCAGGGTTAAAGTCGTTGCCGCCAGAGGAAGAGCTGTCGCCTATGGTGCGGGTATAGCCGCAGATATTGCAGGTAACATCTCTGCTGCTGCTATAAGTGTGAGAGGCGTAGCCGTCCTTTTGGCTGTTGTCGGTGACAGTGCAGCCGGATGCCGTGCAGTTGTGCCAATGATAAGCCGCGTTGCTGCTCCACTCCGCTGCCCAGCTGTGGGTATGGCCCGGAGTGGGATCGGTTCCGGGATCGGGATCGGGGTCCGTACCAGGTTCTGGGTCTGTGCCCGGCTCTGGGTCCGGGTCTGGTTCTTGGTCCGTGCCTGGACCGGTGCTGTTGTAGTGAATGGTCACATTTTCCAGTGCGGCAGTGACATCGGCTGTCTTTTCTATGCTGTTCCACTGCGCTTCGCTGCCGCCAAAGTATATATCCTTCAGCGCACCACAGCTTGCAAACGCGGCGGTTCCTATGGTTGTCACACTGTCCGGAATTGTAATTGCATTCAGGCAGGAGCAGGAGGCAAATGCCGAACCTCCAATACTGGCGGTCCCCTGAGGAATGTCCAGCTTGGAAAGGGCCGAATAGCAGTTCTGGAACATCCCCTCGCTGATGCGGTCCATTTTTTGCGGCAGCGTTACCGTGCCCAGCTTCCAGCATCGCGCGAATAAATCATTGCCCACCGTTACCTGCTTGCTGCCGGGGGTGAATACCGCGCTTTCCAACTCAACACAGTCAAAAAACGCTCCGGCGCCCACGCTCTCGACGCTGGCGGGCAGGGTAATGGAATCGAGATTCTGGCAGCCGCGAAAGGCGTTTTCGCCAATCGACACGACCCCTTCCGAAATGCTCACGGAGCTGAGATTGACACAACTGCGGAACGCGCTGTCCCCGATGGTTTCCACACCGGTGGGGATGGACGCAGATATCAGTGAAGAGCCATAGAAAGCGTTGCTGCCGATGGCGGTTACACTATCGGGGATGGTTATGCTAAGCGCCTTGCTGTTATAAAAGGCGCAACTGCCAATACTGGTAATGCCGTCCTCCACAATGATTTTCAAGATGTTATCTGCGTAGTCACTCCACGGCTGCTCTGAGGGTCCGGAAAAATCCGGCATAGCGCCGACGCCGGAAATGGTAAGCGCACCCGCTTTTGTCAGCGTCCAGGTCAGCCCTTCGGCAGTTCCCTGTGCCACCACCTCGTCTGCAGTGGAAGCGTCCGGATCGAAATAGCCTTCCGGGTAGCGGGTGATATAGTGGCTGACGGTCTTAATATCGTCTTTTGACAGCACGCGCCCCCAGTGGACCGTACTGTTATAGTTTCCCTCGGCAATCACCATGCCCCCCTCGCTTACCTGAAGTACAATCACGGTATGGGAGTCATTGTTTACCCGCAGGATATCCCCAACTTTTACATCTGAAAATGTAAACTGACCGGCTGCGTACATCCTTGCGGGCAGATTTCCAAAGGCCGCGTCGCTGAGCTCAAAGGCGAACGCTGCGCAGCCCGCAGCGCTGATATTCTGCCCGTCAAGAGGACCGCCTTTCCAATGATATAAATTGTCGTCTGAATAGGGCGTATTGTTGGTCCAAGGCGTCCCCTCCGGGTAGGTCTTCTGCATCGCGATCAAGGCGTCATAGACCGCCCGATAAGTAAGACTGTCCGCCTCCCCATAAGGGACCGATCCGTCCGCCGGCTCCTCTGCGGAAAGAGACTCCTGCGGAAAAGGAGCTTCTTGCAGCGCGTACGCATTCGGCACGGCAAATGCACACAAGCACAGGGCCAACACAACCGAAACCATTCGTTTTTTCAATTCATTGTCACCTTCTGTCAACGTTATTGGGACGGAACATTCTATAGCTCACGGCAACCATCATATTCCATCTATTTTGAGTATATCCCTGATTTTTTGCGTTGTCAATCTCAAAGGACGATTATTGCGCCCAGGTGCGGGCGGTTCATGGCGAACCGCTCCGCACCTGCTTAATTTTTTCCGTCAATGGGACGATATTCATAAAAACGGAGGCTGACTTCAGCGGCCTGGCAAAGGGGGCCCACGAGATGGGAGAGCTGAGCATTCGCAGAAACAGGGAGATTGCCGTGTCCCGGTATCAAAAGACGGACAGGACGGAGAAGCAGACCGGCACAGCCAAAACCCGGCAGACGGCCAATCGGGCGGCGGCCACCGTCTCGGAGACGCTGCGGCAGCTGATGGGCCGGGTGACCCAGGCGGAGCGGCACATCCGGGAGGGCCGCCGGACCCTCCAGTCGGGGGAGGCCGCCCTGGCGGAGGTGGACGGCAACCTGGACCGCATGGAGGGGCTGGCCCGGGAGGCCGCGGAGGACGGCTCGGCGGACCGTGCCGCACTCCAGACAGAGCTGGAGCAGCTGCGGGAAGAGATCGACCGGATCGCTCAGGAGGGCATCAAGGCCGGGCTGTTCCAGGATGGGGATGGCATGGACGGCCTTGACGCGCTGGTGGACGCGGTGATGGACGGGCTGTCTGCCCGGCAGGAGGGGGTCCAGAGCCTCCCCGGCTGGCTGCTCCAGGGGATAGCGGGAGAGGCCCCCGACCGGGCGGCGCTGCTGGCCGCCCTGGGGGTGGACGGCAGCGCAGGCGTCTCGGACCTGCTGGCCGCCCTGGGGCGGCTCCCGCTGGAGGACAGCTCCGCGGCGGGCTATCTGGCCTCGCTCTATCTGGGGGCGGTCATCGCCGGGGGCGCGCCCTCGGGGGCGGTGGACCCCGGCCTGGCCGCAGAGGGGCTCCGGCTGCTGATGGAGGCGGTGGCGGAGGGCGTCCCGCCGGATCAGGCCATCGAGCTGCTGACCGGGGGGGCGTTCACCAGCCTGGCGGATTTCCAGGCCCAGTTCACCGGAGGTACGGCCCCAGGGCTGGAGTCCTTTTTGATGAACCTGCTCCTGCCCGGAGACGATTTGACGTCTATGACCTCCATGCTGACCATGATGGCGGGGGGCGGCGGAGAGCTGGAAATGCTGATGGACCTGCTGGCGGCCCTGAGCGGCTCCGGGGACGGGCTGCTGGAGCTGCTGGACGGCGCGGGCCAGTCGGAGCTTCCGGCGGAGACGGCGGCCCAAATGGAGACGCTGGAGCTGGGGACGGTGCAGGCGTCAGGCCGGGACCTGTCCGGCGTGACCCTTGACCAGGAGACCGGCACGCTGACGGTGGACACGGCGGAAAGCCTGGTCCTCCGGGGCCAGGGGCAGGTCCAGGGCCAGGGCCAGGAGCAGGGCTGGGGCCCTGAGAGCCCGGCGGTGCGGCTTGCCGGCCCAGGGACGGTGACCCTCCAGCAGGTGAACACCCCGGCGCTGGACGTGGAGACCGCCCAGGCCCATGTGCGCAGCGCGGGAGAGAGCACGCTGGCCCAGGTCAATTTGGGGGAGGGGACCACCCTCACCCTGGACGGCAGCGGGCTGCTGCGCATCGGCGAGCTGCGGGCTGGAGCGGCCGGCGTCCTGCGGCTGACCGGCGGCGCGGTGGCGCTGTCCGGGGGGGACGCCGGAGCCCTGGCCGCCTCGGTGGTGGTGGACGGCCCCGTCTCCCTGGTGGCGGCGGAGGGGATCACCGTGGTCGACGCCCAGGGGAAGCCCCTGGAGCCCTTTGACGTGATATGGAAAACACTGCTGCCGGAGTGGAGCTCCCTCACCTCCCTGGGGGTGGACGGCAGGCAGGGACAGCTGGCCCTGCGGCTGGACCACCAATCGGAGCTGGCCCGGCTGTGGCTGCTGAAAGGGGACGCCTCCCACGGGTGGCCCGCCCACACCATCACCCTTCGGGGCCGGGATAAGATGGGCAGGCCCCAGGTCCGGTACGTGTACGTCCGCTGGGACCAGCGGGGCGGGGCCTTCCAGGAGATCTCCATGTACCCCAACCCCTTTACCGTCACTGGCGGGGAGCAGGACGTGGACTGGAGCTATGAGGAGGAGAGTCACACCCTGTACATTCTGTCCGGCCAGGTGAGCGCCGTCTCCGGCGGGCCGGGGACGGACGCCAACCTGCTGCCGTTCAGCGGCAGGCTCGTCCTGGCCGACGGCATCGGTCCGGTGAAGCTGACCCTGGACGGCGTGGAGTGCAGGGTGTCCTCCGGCAGGGCGTTCAGCCTGGGCCGGGGCAACGACGTGACCCTGCTCCTGCAGCGGGGGACGGACAACGTGTTTGAGAGCGGTCCGGGCTGCGCGGGCATCTCCCTGGGAGACGGCACCTCCCTGCGCATTGACCAGACCAAGGGGGGGCGGGGGGACCCGGAGGGCACCCTCACCGCCACCGGCGGGTCCGGCGGCGCGGGCATCGGCCGGGACAGCGGCGCGGGCCGGGAGCGGACCGGCCCCATCCACATCCGCGGCGGCGTGGTTACCGCCACCGGCACCGGGGGCGGCGCGGGCATCGGCGGAGCGCTGGGCGCGCCCGTGGGGGACATCCGCATCCAGGGGGGCACGGTGACCGCCCAGGCCGCCTGCTGCGCCGCCGCCATCGGCGCGGGCATACAGGGGGCCTGCGGCGACATCGTCATCACCGGCTCCGCTCAAATCGTGAAGGCCCAGGGGGGTGGGCCCGACGGGGACATCGGCGGCTGCCTGTTCGGCAACTGCGGCAAGGTCCAGGTGTCCGCCGGGACGGATATCGGCGGGGCCAGGCTCTGGACCCGGCAGGGGCTCTCCCTGCAGATGGGGGAGGCCAGCTTGACGCTGCCCAGGTTCCGGGTCTCCGCCCGGGCGCTTCGGCTGGACGGGCTGGATATCACCACCCGGGAGGCGGCGCGGTCGGCCATGGAGGTGCTGGTGTCCGACCGCCGCTGGCTCACCCGGCTCCAGGGGGCCTACGGCGCCATGTACGGCCAGCTGGAGCAGAGCTTCGGCGGCATGTACAGCGTCCACCGGTATTTCAGCGTGGTGCGGGATACCAGCGAGGCCAGCTCACTGGTATACGATATCCGCGAGGTGCTGCGGCAGTCGCCCCTGGCCACCTTCCTTCGCCAGCGGGGAATGGAGGACGTGGGGCAGCTGCTGCGGTGACAGGCCGCGGGGACAGGGCTTGCGGTAAGGAGAGCGGAGGGGAAAACGGCCATATTGCAGCCCAACGACACACAGAGCAGATTCCTGCAAACGCGCCCCGCCCGGTTTCCCGGGTGGGGCGCGTTTGTTATCCCCTCTCCGCCAGGGGCACGAAGGACCGCTTGGGCCCCACCGCCTTGTAGGCCGGGCGGATGATGCGGCCGTAGGGGTTGTAGACCTCCTCCACCCGGTGGGCGCACCAGCCCACGATGCGGGCGATGGCGAACAGCGGGGTGTACAGCTCGGGCGGTATGTCCATCATCTTGTACACCAGGCCGGAGTACATATCCACGTTGGCGCACATGGCCTTGTCCTGGCCGGTGATGGAGTGGAACAGGTCGGGGGTGAGGCGCTCCACCGCCTCGAACAGCTCAAACTCGTCCAGCATACCCTTTTTCCTGGCCATGTCCTTGGCAAACTGCTTCAAAATCACTGCGCGGGGGTCGGACATGGTGTAGACGGCGTGGCCCATGCCGTAGATCAGGCCGGAGCCGTCCCCGGCCTCCTTCTTCAGGATCCTGGCCAGGTAGGCGGACAGCTCCTCATCGTCCTTCCAGTCCTTCACGTTGGCCTCGATCTCCTCAAACATGTGCATGACCCGCATGTTGGCGCCGCCGTGCTTGGGGCCCTTGAGGGAGCCCACCGCCGCGGCAATGGCGGAGTAGATGTCCGTGCCGGAGGAGGAGAGCACCCGGCAGGCAAAGGCGGAGTTGTTGCCGCCGCCGTGCTCCATGTGGAGCACCAGGCACAGGTCCAGCAGGCGGGCCTCCTCCTTGGTGAACTGGTTGTTGTGCCGGACGGAGTACAGGAAGTTCTCCGCCACGGACAGCTCCGGCTGGGGCCGGTGTAAGTACAGCGAATCCCGGTCGAAGTAGTGCTTCTTGGCGGCATAGGCGTGGGCCACGATCACCGGGAACCGGGCGATGAGCCGCAGAGCCTGGAGCATCTCGATGGGCAGGGTGTTGTTGTCCGGGTCCGGGTCGTAGGAATACAGCGCCAGCACCGAACGGGCCAGCTTGTTCATAATGTCGTGGCTGGGGGCGGTGAGGATCATATCCTCGGTGAAGTTGGGGGGCAGGTCCCGGAAAAAGGACAGGATACCCTTGAACTGCTCCAGCTCGTCCGGCGTGGGCAGGCCGCCGAACATCAGCAGGTAGGCCGTTTCCTCATAGCCGAAGCGGTCCTCGGCAGTGAAGCCCTGGATCAGGTCCTCCACATTGATGCCCCGGTAGAGCAGGCGGCCGGGGGCGGGGACCTTCTCGCCGTCCTCAATGACGTAGCCCTTCACGTTGCCGATGAGGGTGACCCCGGCCATGACCCCGGTGCCGTCATGGTTGCGCAGGCCCCGCTTCACGTCATACTTTTCATAGTAGCGGGGCGAGATCTGGGTATATCTCTCAAATTCCCCGCATATCCCTTGAATGAAGTCCACCGACGCGCTGTACTGCTCCAGCGCCTTCTTCCGCGCTTCAATCAAATTTTCGTAAATGTCCATACTCAAGATGACCCGCCTCCTTTTGGGTGTCCGTGTGGTTTCCTCTAAACAATGTGTCAATTATCATTATAACGCAGTTTTAATGTTCCGTCAATGCAAATTTGCGCTGAGGGCCCCTTGCAGAATCAAGGATTTCCCCGTGTATTCTTCCGAAATTTGAATAATCGAGGTGCTTAACTTGCGAAATCCAAACATGTGGCGGGCGGTGCGCGCGCCCTTCCTTATGGGGCTGGCGCTGAGCGCGGCCCTTATGCTGCTGCCCCTGGCCGCGCTGGGGGACGCGCCCGCCCCGGAGGGGGAGTCCGTCCCCACGCCTAACCTGCTCACCCTTCCCGCCGTCCCCACCCCGGCGGCGGAGCCCATGCCCTCCCCTGGAGAGTGGGACAGCACCCGGACCCTGCAGGTGCTGGGCCGGGACGGCCAGGTGGCCGAGATGACCCTGGCGGACTACCTGTGGTGCGTGGTGGCGGCGGAGATGCCCGCCTCCTTTGAGCCGGAGGCTCTGCGGGCCCAGGCGGTGTGCGCCCGGACCTACAGCCTGTGGAAAATGGGAGCAAAAAGCCACGAGGCGGACGGAGCGGACATCTGCGCCGACTCCTCCTGCTGCCAGGCGTTTTTGTCCAGGGAAGACGCGGCCCAGCGCTGGGGAGAGGCCGCCGCTGCCGGTCACACCGCCAAGATTGCCTCCGCTGTGGCGGACACCGACGGGCAGGTGCTCACCTATGAGGGCGCGCCCATCCAGGCGGTGTTTTTCTCCTCCGCCTCCGGGGCCACGGAGAATGCGGAGGCGGTGTGGGGGAGAGCCCTGCCCTACCTGGTCTCCGTGGACAGCCCCGAGGGGGACGAGGTGCCCAACTACCGCTCCACCGTCACCCTCACCGCCGAGCAGGTGAAAAAGGTGGCGGCGGAGGCCGGGCTGGGGGCGGACCTGTCCGGGGAGCCCTCCACCTGGTTCCAAAACCTGACCCGCACCGCCTCCGGCCGGGTGGCCGCCGTGGAGCTGGGGAGCGCGGCGCTGTCCGGCAGCGCGGCCCGGAACCTGTTCGCCCTGCGCTCCGCCTGCTTTGACGTGAGCGAGAGCGAGGGGGTATTCACCTTTTCCGTCACCGGTTACGGCCACGGGGTGGGCATGAGCCAGTACGGGGCCAACGCCATGGCCCAGTCCGGCTCGGGCTGGCAGGAGATCCTGGCCCATTATTACACCGGGGCGGTGCTCCAGACCGGGCTGTAACCAAAGATTCCCGCCTCCGCCGGGAGCAAACCTTTAAAGTTTTTAAAATTTGGGCCGTTTTATTGCATTTTGACCCTTTCTATGGTATGCTAAACGATAGCTTAGCAGGGCGGACCGCCGCCCCTTGTTCCATCAAACCATAGGAAGTGACCGTTCTCATGAACAACGTTCGATATACCGGGCTGTCCCGAAACCGGCGGGGTGCGAACATCCCCCTGCTGTCGGTCTGGTTCTTCCCCGCCGTCATCCTGTACCACGAGCTGCTGCTGCGGGCCTTCGACCGGGATGCGGCCTTCTTCGGGCTGGCGCTGCTGCCCACCGCGCTGTTCTCCATCGCGGCGGGGCTGGTCATTGCCCTGATCCTGGACCTGCTGCCCTGGAAGACCGCCGGCCGGATTATCGGCGGGGTGCTGCTGGGGCTGGGCACGGTGCTGTTCTGCGTGGAGCGGGGATGCCGCGCCACCTTCGGCCTGTACTACGGGGTGTCCTTCATGGGCGGCATGGCGGGCAACGTGGCGGGAGACTTCGCCTCCACGGTGGCCGCGGTGGTGCTGGGGATGATCCCGTTTATCCTGCTGTCCCTGGCGCCGGTGGTGCTCTTTGTGGTGCTGCGGGGCGGCGTGGTCTCCGACGAGGGCCAGGAGGCCCCCATCCGCATCATCATGGCCGCCCTGCTGGTGGCCTGCCAGCTCACCGCCTATCTGGTGTCCAGCCTGGGGCCGCAGAAAAACTACTACACCTATGACTTCACCGCCAACACTGCCATCCCCCACTTCGGCCTGCTGACCTCGGTGCGGCTGGAGCTGGAGTACGCCGTCACAGGCGTCCCCACCCCTCCGCTGGATGCGTTTCTGGACGACCCCGTCACCTCTTCCACACCCGACCCCAGCCCCAGCGAAAGTCCGGAGCCGCCGCCTGAAGGCTCCCAGCGCCCTGTTCCCTCCGGCCCCAACACCCTGGACATTGACTTCGAGGCCCTGGCCGGGCTCACCTACGAGGGGCTGAGCGACAAGCAGAACGAGACCATACAAGGCATGCACAAGTATTTCGCCAGCCTCACCCCCTCCCAGAAGAACGAGTACACCGGAATGTTTGAGGGGAAGAACCTGATCCTCATCACGGCGGAGGCCTTCGCCACACCCGCCATCGACAAGGAGCTGACCCCCACGCTGTACAAGCTCACCCACGAGGGCTTTGTGTTCAACAACTTCTACCAGCCGGATTGGACCCTGTCCACCATCGGCGGCGAGTTTTCCGTCACCACCGGCCTCATCCCCAACTGGCTGAGCGACGGCACGTCGCCCCCCGTCAGCGCGGAGCGGTATATGCCAACCACCCTGCCCCACCTGTTCCCCGAGGAGTACAGCTTCCCCGCGTGGCACGACCACACATTTGACTATTATCCGAGGGACAAATATCTTGCCAACTACGGCTACGATTACAAGGGGATCGGAAGCGGCCTTGAGATGACGGAGAGCGTCGGCAATCACTGGTGGCCGGAATCTGACCTGGAGATGATGCGGGAGACGGTGAGCAGCTATATCAACGCCTATGTGGACGACGGCACCCCCTTCCACGCCTACTATATGACCGTCAGCGGTCACGGCCTTTATTCCTGGTCGGGCAACGACATGTCCGCGCTGCACCGGAAAGAGGTGGAGGCAAAGTATCCCGACTTGTCCGAGCCCTGCCAGGCGTATCTGGCCTGCAATATGGAGCTGGATCTGGCGCTGGAATACCTGGTGGACAAGCTGGAGGCGGCGGGCATCGCCGACGACACCCTCATCGTCATGACCGGGGACCACTACCCCTATCTGCTGGTGGAGGACGGCGGGACGGACTACTACAACGAGCTGCGGGGCTTTGAGGACACGGAGAACCTCACCTCCCGCTACCGCAACACCCTGCTGATGTGGTCGGGGTGCATTGAGGAGCCCATCGTGGTGGACACGCCCTGCTCCTCCATCGACATCGTGCCCACCCTGTGCAACCTGTTCGGGCTGGATTACGACTCCCGCCTCTACTCCGGCCGGGACATTTTCGCCACAAACTATGAGGCGGACCAATACTCCAACTGCATGCCCCTGGTGGTGTTTGCCAACAACAAGAGCCAGGGCAACAGCTGGATTACCGCCGCGGGCACCTATGAGTGCTCCACCAAGACCTTCACCCCCAACGAGGGGATCAGCCTGGAGGACGAGGAGGACTACGTCGCCCGGGTCAAGCGGCTGGTGGCGGCCAAGGTGAATTACTCCAAGCTCATCATTCAGGAGGACTACTACAAATACGTGTTTCAAACGGCAGACGAGAATTGAATAAAATCAAACCGGCCCGGCGGAGTATTCCGCCGGGCCGGTGCATTGCAAGCAGGGGTTGTTATCCGCCGAGGTAGGCCTTCTTGACGGCCTCGTCGTGGAGCAGCTCGTCTCCCGTGCCGGTGGCTACGATCTTGCCCGTCTCCAGCACGTAGCCCCGGTCGGCCACCGACAGGGCCATCCGGGCGTTCTGCTCCACCAGCAGGATAGTGGTGCCCGCCTGGTGCAGACGCTTGATGATCTCGAAAATCTGCTCCACCAGGATAGGGGCAAGGCCCATGGACGGCTCGTCCAGCATCAGCAGCTTGGGGTTGCTCATCAGTCCCCGGCCCATGGCCAGCATCTGCTGCTCGCCGCCGGACAGGGTGCCCGCCACCTGGCGGCGGCGCTCCTTCAAACGGGGGAACTGCTCGTACACCCGCTCCAGATTGGCGGGGATGCCCGCCCGGGGCTGGGTGTACGCGCCCATCTCCAGGTTTTCCTCCACCGTCATCTGCTGGAAAATGCGCCGCCCCTCCGGAACGTGGGCCATGCCCAGCTCCACCATCTTGTGGGCGGGGACGGCGGCCAGGTTCCTGCCCAGAAATTCGATGGACCCGGTGCGGGAGTGGAGCAGGCCGCACACCGTATTCAGCGTGGTGGACTTGCCCGCGCCGTTGGCGCCGATGAGGGTGACCACCTCGCCGTCGTTCACCTCGAAGGACACGCCTTTGATGGCGTGAATCGCGCCGTAATACACATTGATGTCGTTGACTTTCAGCATGGTTCCGCCACCTCCTTACTGCTGCTTGCCCAGATAGGCCTCGATGACCGTGGGGTTGGACTGGATCTCCTCCGCGGTGCCCTTGGCGATGATCTGGCCGAAGTTGAGTACACAGATGCCCTCGCAGATGCCCATGACCAAGCTCATGTCGTGCTCGATGAGCATAATGGCGATCTGGAACGTGTCCCGGATTTTCACGATGTTCTCCATCAGCTCCGCCGTCTCAGAGGGGTTCATGCCCGCCGCAGGCTCATCCAGCAGCAGCAGGGCGGGGTTGGTGGCCAGGGCCCGGACGATCTCCAGCCGCCGCTGGGCCCCATAGGGCAGGGACCCCGCCTGGTGGTCCGCCAGGTCCTGCATGTCGAAGATGGACAGCAGCTCCAGCGCCCGCTCATGGGCGGCCTTCTCCTGCCGCCAATACTTGGGCAGACGGAGGATGCCGGAGAACATGGAGTATTTCTCCTGATTGTGCAGGCCGATTTTTACATTTTCCTCCACGCTCAGGTTGTTGAACAGCCGGATGTTCTGGAAGGTGCGGGCGATGCCCATGCGGTTGATCTGAGAGGGGGTCTTGCCGTGGGTGTCCAGGCCGTCCAGCAGGATGGTGCCCCGGGTGGGCTGGTACACCTTGGTGAGCAGGTTGAACACGGTGGTCTTGCCCGCGCCGTTGGGGCCGATGAGCCCCGCGATCTCCGTGCGGCCCACGGTGATGTTGAACTCGTTGACGGCCGTCAGGCCGCCGAAGTCGATGCCCAGATGGCTGCACTCCAGGATGGGGGAGGTGCCAAGGTCCCGCTCCGGGATGATGGAGTGGCTGGGCACGGGCACCATTTTGCCCTTCTCAAACTGCTTCTTCTCAGCCATTGGTCGTTCCCCCTTTTCCCTTGGACTCCGTGCGGCCCAGAGATTTCAGCCAGCCCGCGATGCGCTTTCCTGCTGCCTTGAACCAGCCGCCCACGCGGCCCATCAGCGCGGTAAACTGCTCGTTGTTGGTGGCCAGCATCACCAGAATCAGCACAATGGCGTAGATGAGCATGCGGTACTCCGCGATGTCGAAGGAGCGCAGCAGCTCGGGCAGCACATACAGCAGGGCGGCGGCGATGATGGAGCCCCGGATGGAGCCCAGCCCGCCCAGCACCACAAACACCAGCACCAAAATCGACGTATTGAAGTCGAACTTGGAGGCCACGGTGGAGGAATAGTTCAGGCCGAACAGCGTCCCGGCGGCCCCCGCCAGGGCGGCGGAGGTGACGAAGGCCATCAGCTTGTACTTGGTGACGTTGATGCCCACGCTCTCGGCGGCGATGCGGTTGTCCCGCAGGGCCATGATGGCCCGCCCGGAGCGGCTGTTCACCAGGTTCTGCACCACCACCAGCGTGATGAGGATCAGGATGAACCCGGCGGTGAAGGAGGCCAGCTTGGTCACGCCCACCGCCCCCATGGGACCCTTGATGATGGCGGTGCCGTCGGCGGAGAGGTTGAAGTGGTCCGAGCTGGCGGCCATATGAAAGCCGTTTTCGTCCACGCCCACATAGAGCACCATGATGATATTTTTGATGATCTGCCCGAAGGCCAGCGTGACGATGGCCAGATAGTCGCCCTGGAGCCGTAGCACCGGCACGCCCACGATCACGCCGCCCAGCGCCCCGGCGGCGGCGCCCACCACCATGGACAGGGCCAGGCGCAGGGGGGCCATGGGGACCAGGTCCTGCAGGAGGATGGAGGCCACGATGCCGGAAAACGCGCCCAGGCTCATGAAGCCCGCGTGGCCCAGGGACAGCTCGCCCAGGATGCCCACCGTCAGGTTCAGGGACACCGCCATAACGATGTAGCAGCAGGCGGGCACCAGCAGGCTCTGGAGGGAGTTGGACAGCCTGCCCATGCCGATGGCGGCCTGGAGGATGACAAAAGCGGCAATGACAATGCCGTAATTGATAAACCCGTTGAGGGAATTCTTGTTGATTTTTTTCATGGCCGCCTCACACTTTCTCGGGCACGTACTTGCCCATCAGTCCGGCGGGCCGCACCAGCAGCACGATAATCAGCACGGCGAACACCACCGCGTCGGACAAATCGGTGGAGATGTACGCCTTGGCGAAGGTTTCGATCACGCCCAGCAAAACGCCGCCCAGCAGTGCCCCGGGGATGGAGCCGATGCCGCCGAACACCGCGGCGGTGAAGGCCCGGATGCCGGGCAGGGAGCCGGTGGTGGGGGAGAGAATGGGGTAGGCGGAGCACATCAGCACCCCGGCGACAGCCGCCAGGGCGGAGCCGATGGCAAAGGTCATGGAGATGGTGGAGTTTACGTTGATGCCCATGAGCTGGGCCGCGCCTTTGTCCTCGGAGCAGGCCCGCATGGCCTTGCCCATTTTGGTCTGGCCGGTGAACAGGGTCAGGGCGGCCATGACGACGACGCAGCATACGATGGATAAAATGGCCACGTAGGAGATGGACAGCTGGCCGGGGATCAGCACCAGACGGGCATCCGGGTCGGTGCTGACGATGGGGGTGAAGGTCTTGGTGGCCGCGCCCCAGAGGATCTGGGCGCCGTTTTGCAGCAGATAGCTGACGCCGATGGCGGTGATGAGCACCGCCAGGGAGGGGGCGGCGCGCAGGGGCTTGTAGGCCAGCCGCTCGATGACCACGCCCAGCGCCGTACAAACCACGATTGCCAGCAGCACCCCAACCACCGGAGGCAGCCCGGCGCTGTTCATGGCGAAAAAGCACACGTAGGCCCCCACCATAATGACGTCGCCGTGGGCAAAGTTCAGCATCTTGGCGATGCCGTACACCATCGTATAGCCCAGGGCGATGATGGCGTAGATGCTCCCCAGGCTGACGCCGGTGATCACGTTGTTCAGAAACGACATTTTCTCACCTCTCTGTTTTCTCATCGGGGATATACCGTTAAAATACGACGGGCCACGGAGGGAGCTTCCCGCCGCGGCAATGAAAAGAGGGCCGCCGGACCGCTCCGGCAGCCCTCTTTCGGGTCTGGATAACTGGATTACTGGGTAACGTACACACCGTCAACAACCTTGACCACAACGGGGGCCTTGGAGACCTCGCCGCTCTCCAGCCACTTCATGGAGGTGCCGGTCAGTCCATCCACGGAGAAGTCGCCGCCGGTGAACAGGGTGATCAGAGCGTCGCACAGCTGCTCATGGTCCATGTCGGCAATGCCGTCCAGCTGGCAGCAAGCCTCATAGATGGCGTACATGCAGTCATAGCCGTCGGCGGCGAACTGGTTGGGCAGGATGTTGTGAGCCGCCTGATAGGTCTCCACGAAGGTCTTGGTGCGCTCGTCGGTGCCCGCGGCGTTGAAGGGGGTCATCAGCAGCAGACCCTCGGCCAGAGACTTGTTAAAGCCGTCCATGTCCAGCATGCCGTCCATGCCGTCGCCGCCGAAGAAGGTGGGGGCGTAGTCCATCTGCTTGGCCTGGGCCAGGATCAGGGAGGCGGGGGTGTAGTAGATGGGCAGGAACACCAGGTCGGCCCCGGCGTCCTTGCAGGCGGTGAGCTGCACGGTGTAGTCGGTGGTCTTGTCGTCGGGATAGGTCTGGGTGGCAACCACGTCCAGGCCGATCTCCTTGGCCTTGGCGATGAAGGCGTCGGCAATGCCGGTGGAGTAGGCGTCGCCGTTGTTGTAGATGACGCCGATCTTGGAGCCCAGGCCGGTGCTCTTCAGGTACTCAGCGGCGGCAGTGCCCTGGCCGGGGTCGGTGAAGCACATCTGGAAGGCGTTGTCCTTCCCGGAGGTCACGTCGGGGGAGGAGGCGGAAGGGGTGAGCTGGAAGTAGCGGTCGGCAAAGGTCTCAGCGGCCACGGCCACGCAGGGGGCGGTGGTGGTGCAGCCGTAGATGACCTGAGCGCCCCAGTCCTTCAGCTTGTTATAGGCGGACACGGCGGTGTCGGTGACGCCGGTGTCGTCCTGGAAGTCATACTCCAGGCGGATGGGGCCGTTCAGGGCGTTGATCTCGTCCACGGCGATCTGCGCGCCCCACTGGGTGGCGGTGCCGTACTGGGCCAGGTCGCCTGTGATGGGGCCGATGCCGCCCACCTTGATGGTGACCACGTCGAAACCGCCGCCCTGATTGGCGGGCTGGCTCTCCTGGGTGCCCGCATCGGAGGCGGGGGGATTGCTGGTCTGTCCGCCGTTGCTGGAGCAGCCGGCCAGCAGACCGAAGCACATGGCGCCGGCCATGAGCATAGCCGCAAGAGTCTTCTTTTTCATTCTGGTTTCCTCCTATATTCGATATGCGCGCGATCCTCTAATATCGAAGGGGGCACGATTGCGCCCCCCAGATTGTTGACAATTATATACTTGAGATCCGAGACTGTCAACTGTCGGAATCCACAATGAGTTCGGCCGGCAAAAGGCGGCTATGTTGTATTCTGACGGATACTTTAGCTCAGACCACCATCCCGCCATTGGGACAGACCACCTGCCCGGTGAGAAAGGACGCTTCATCAGAGGCCAGAAAGGCGATGGCGGCAGCGGCCTCCTCCGGTGTGCCGACGCGGCCCAGGGGGGTCTCGTCCGCCAGGGCGGCCAGGTCGTCCGGGGTGAGGTGAGCGTTCATTTCCGTGTCAATTACCCCGGGAGCCACGCAGTTTACCCGAATGTTGGAGGGACCAAGCTCTTTGGCCAGTGCCTTTGTGTAGGCAATGACCGCGCCCTTTGTGGCGGAATAGGCCGCCTCACAGGAGGCGCCCACCTGTCCCCACATGGAGGACACGGTGACGATGGAGCCGGATTTCCGCTCCAGCATGTGGGGCAGCACCGCGCGGCAGCAGTGGTGGACGCCGTCCACGTTGACGGCAAACAAACGCCGCCATTGGTCCTCGTCAATTTGACTGATGAGACCCACATGGGAAATCCCGGCAGAGCAAATCAAAATGTCAAGTTGACAGAATTTTTCTAACACACTGTCAACCATTTCTTGTACCTGCCCGGCGTCGGACACGTCGGCGCGGACGGCCAGGGCGGGCACGTCCAGCTGAGACAGCTCCTCGGCCAGGGCTTGGGCCTGGGGTTCGCTTCGGGCGTAACCTACGGCCACGCCCCAGCCACGGTTGGCAAACAGCCGGGCGGCAGCGGCCCCGATGCCCCGGGAGCCGCCAGTGATCAGCGCGTATTTCATAGAAGCACTCCTCATTTGATTTCTGCGGAATAGTATATCATGTGCCAGAAGTCAAGAATAAATTGCAGTAAATTAGAATAATCAGCACAGCGCACAAAATGCCCCCACCTGTTTTGTGCTGTTTGACGGCAAAATGCGTATAAAAACCTAAACGGGCGGGGTTTTCTCGCTCGTTTAGAACACTTGTATTAACTTCTGCTGGTCATGCCGCCTGCCGTTCTTCGTCAAATAGATCGGCGGCGGATTTCCACCCCAGCAGTTTACGCGGATAGTTGTTTATCCACCGTTCCGCTTCCGCCACCTGTTCTTTTGTTACTTCGTCAAAGTTGGTTCCTTTGGGGAAGAAGCGGCGGATTAGCCTGTTCATGTTTTCGTTGCTTCCGCGCTCATATGCAGAATACGGGTGACAGAAGAAAACGATCGTCCGCTTGCCCTTCCTGCGGTGTGCAATCTCTATCCCCTCAAAGTCCTGGAACTCGCTGCCGTTGTCCACAGTAATACTTTTGAACAGGGTATAGAACAGCTTCCCGAACTTCCGTTCAAGGCGGTTTATGGCCTTTACCACGCTGGCCGCCGTGTGGTCTTCTACCAGGATCATGATCCCCATGCGGGTTCTGCGCTCTGTCAGCACCAGCAGGGCTTGCTTTGATCCTTTGCACCCCATAACGCTATCCATTTCCCAATGCCCGAACTTTTCCCGCTTCCCGATCTCTTTCGGGCGCTTCTCTATGCTCTCCCCGCGTGGCGCTCTTGCGGCCTGCTTTTTGCTTTTCTCTGCATAATGCCGCCGCCCCTTCTCACAAAGGTGCTTTTCGTCCAGTACAAGAAACACGTCCCCCCGGTAAATGTAGTTATACAGCGTTTTTTCGCTTATCTCCGTGCTGTATGTTTCTCCGCTGTTCCTGATATACGCCAGGGCCGCGCCGGGGGAAAAGTGCTGCTCCACGATCAGTTCTTCCAGTTTCTTTACCAGCGCGTGATCGTGTCCGATTTTCAGATCCGGCCCCTTTTCGGCCAGAAACTCCCTGTATTTCCTGTGCGCCACTTCCGGGCAGTAAATCACAACTTTTTCCAGGTCTGTTGTAAGCT
>CATKZW010000022.1 GCA_949841465.1 uncultured Oscillospiraceae bacterium | reverse complement strand
GCTCCCGCACCGCCTCCTCATAGGCGGCAAGCACATGCTCCCGGCCCGCCAGGGCGGACACCAGCATGATGAGGGTGGACTCAGGCAGGTGGAAGTTGGTGATGAGAGCGTCCAGCACCTTGAAGCGGTAGCCGGGGTAGATGAAGATGCTGGTCCAGCCCGCCGACGCTTTTAGGGTGCCGTCCTCTCCCGCCCAGCTCTCAATGGTGCGGCAGGACGTGGTGCCCACACAGACGACCCGGCCCCCCTCCCGCTTGGTCCGGTTGATGCAGTCGGCGGTCTCCTGGGAGATGACGCAGTATTCCGAGTGCATCTCGTGCTCGTCCAGGTTTTCCGCCTTCACCGGCCGGAAGGTGCCCAGGCCCACGTGGAGGGTCACATAGCACACCTTCACCCCCATGGTCCGGAGCCGCTCCAACAGCTCGGGGGTGAAGTGCAGCCCCGCCGTAGGGGCGGCGGCAGAGCCCACCACTTTGGAATACACCGTCTGGTAGCGCTCCCCGTCCTCCAGCTCCTCCTTGATGTAGGGGGGCAGCGGCATTTTGCCCAGCCGCTCCAGGGTCTCCAAGAAGATGCCGTCATAGTCGAAGCGGACCAGGCGGTTGCCGCCCTCCACCTCGCCCACCACCTCCGCCGTCAGCTCACCGTCCCCAAAGGCGACCTTTGCGCCGGGGCGCAGCTTCTTGCCGGGGCGCACCAGGCACTCCCACACCTTGTCCCCCCGGTCGATGAGCAGCAGCACCTCGCAGGCGCCGCCTCCCGCCCTGCGGCCGATGAGCCGGGCGGGCAGCACCCGGCTGTCGTTGAGCACCAGGCAGTCGCCGGGGCGCAGCAGAGAGGGCAGGTCATAGAAATGCATATGCCGGGTTTCCCCTGTGGCCTTGTCCAGCGCCAGTAGGCGGGATGTGTCCCGCCGCTCCAGCGGCGTCTGGGCGATCAGCTCGGGAGGCAGGTCAAAATAAAAATCTGAGGTCTTCACATATATCCCACCGTAATGCCAGTATAGTAGAATTGGAGAATCTGCTGGTAAGTATAGCCCTGGTTTGCCATGGCGTATGCGCCCCACTGGCTCATGCCGATGTTGTGGCCCCAGCCCCTGCCCGCGAAGGTAATGGAGCTGTTCACCACCGTGGCGGAGCTGCTCCACTCGTTGGGAGCATAGCCGGAGGAGGGCTGGTTCTGGTCCTGTTCCCCGCCTTGAGCCAGCAGGGAGACGCCGGTGTCGGTGACCACATACACGTCGCCGCCCAGCGCGGTGAGGTTCCCGCTGCCGTCGATGGCATACAGCCCGGCGGCGCCGTTCACCGCAGTGGTGCCGTTGATGGTCACACCGCCGGAGGGGGTTGTGGGCACTGTAGGCGCAGGCTGACTGGTCCCGCCTCCCGCGAAGCCGAACCGGAAGGAGGGCAGGCCCAGGCCCTTGTCGGCGGAAAACACCGTGGCGCTGCTCACCGAGAAGTTTTTCCCGGCGCTGTCGGTGAAGGTAATCATCCTGGGGTTGCCCGCCTCGGTGTATGCCGTCACCGACGCCGCCACGATGGGGGCGGTGACCTGCTTCCCCGACAGCAGCCTGGAGATGATCTGGGAACTGGTAAAGGTACGCTCCCAGTAGTTGTTGATGCCCGCCCCGGCCTCATAGGGGTCCGCTTTGCCTGCCAGATAGGGGTACAGGGACTGGTTGCTCCCCCACACGTTGGAGACGCTCTCGCTGGCCCCGCCGTTGCTGGAGTAGTAGAAGGTCTGGGCCACCTGACCGTTGTATAGGCACACCTGTCCGGCGGTCTGGTCCACCGCCGCGTCGGAGTTGACCCCCGCCTTCTTCCGTCCTGAGTAGACCTGGCAGTCGTCATAGGCGCAGATGTCGAAATGGTGGCTTCCATGCTTTGTGCCCAGGGAGAGAGCATAGCTCCGGGCCGCCACCGCCTGGGCCTTCTGGGCCTCAATGGGCCAGGCGGTGCTGGTCTCTTCGGGGACCACGCCCTTCACGTAGTCCTCCAGCCCCAACAGGTTCACCACCGTCAGCTTGCCGCCGTTGATGCGCTCGAAGCGGAAGCCGCCGTTGTACACACAGCCCTTGCTCAAGGTTTCACATTTCTCCGCACCGGTCTGGATGGGCTCCACCCCCAGGCCGGTGCCCTGGCCCAGGTCGTCGTACTGGAACAGGATGGTGTTGGTGCCCGTGACCACCACGCTGACGCCGTAGGCGGAGGTGCCCGCCAGCGTCGTGCTCACCCCCTGGGCCGCCAGCGCCGCCTGGGCCGCCACCGCGCCGTCCCTGGTGGTATAATTGCCCACACGGGCAGAGAAAACCCCGCCGATGTACGCCGGGAAGCCGCCGGGGTATTGGGACGCCGCCCCCTGGGCCTCAGCGAAGGTGCCGTATGTCCCCGGCAGCTCCAGGTGGTACTCCCCCACGGCGACGGACGACACCACCGCCGTGTGATAGCTGGTGTAGCCGTCATAACTGCCATAGTAGACGTTCATTGTCTCCACCACGGAGATGGCTGTCTGGGACGTATGGCCCAGATACACAAACCGATTAGCGCTGTCATAATATCCGAACTGGAACCCGGAGCCCACCTCGTTGGCCAAATTCAGCCCCTCCATGGCCCCGGTGCCGTAGTGGATGCCCACCCGCATGATCCGATCGCTGGAGACGGCGGGGGCGGCGGAGGCGGTCTCCCCCCCAGAGGCCAGCAAAAGGGCCGCCGTCAGGCACAAGGCTGCAATTTGCACGAATTTTCCCTTCATTTGGTTCTCCATTTCTCCACTTTCAGCGGCAGCGTAAAATTGACACTTTAGCGTGTTGATGTTATATTTGATATGCACCATTATCTTATGGTCAAAGTCTGCATGTTTAGACCTATTTCGACAGCATTGTTATTATAACTTATCCGCCCCCGGGCCGCAAGCCCCAAATTCCCGGCGGCGAACAGGAGGCAGAACAACATGGAAAAGTATAAAGTTGGCGTTATCGGCGCCACCGGCATGGTGGGCCAGCGCTTCGTCACCCTGCTGGAGAACCACCCCTGGTTCCAGCTCACCGCAGTGGCCGCCAGCCCCCGCTCCGCCGGCAAGCGGTACGAGGACGCGGTGGGCGGCCGCTGGGCCATGGACACCCCCGTCCCCGCCGAGGCCAGGGACCTGGTGCTCCTCAGCGCCCAGGACGACGTGGAGCGGATCGCCTCCCAGGTGGATTTCGTGTTCTCCGCCGTGGACATGAAGAAGGAGGAAATCCGCGCCCTGGAGGAGGAGTACGCCCGGCGCGAGTGCCCGGTGGTGTCCAACAATTCCGCCCACCGCTGGACCCCCGACGTGCCCATGGTCATCCCCGAGGTGAACCCGGAGCACATTGAGGTCATCAAGGCCCAGCGGGCTCGGCTGGGCACCCAGCGGGGCTTCATCGCCGTCAAGTCCAACTGCTCCATCCAGAGCTATGTCCCCGCCCTGTCCCCCCTGCGGGAGTTCGGCATTGAGAAGGTGCTGGTGTGCACCTACCAGGCCATCTCCGGCGCAGGCAAGACCTTCGCCACCTGGCCCGAGATGGTGGATAACCTGATCCCCTACATCGGCGGCGAGGAGGAGAAGAGCGAGCAGGAGCCGCTCAAGGTCTGGGGCCGTGTGGAAAACGGCGTCATCGTCAACGCCGAGGGCACCTCCATCACCGCCCAGTGCCTGCGGGTGCCCGTGTCCAACGGCCACACCGCCGCCGCCTTCGTCACGTTTAAGAACAAGCCCACTATGGAGCAGATGAAGCAGGCGTGGGCCAGCTTCAAGGGCCGCGCCCAGGAGCTGAACCTGCCCACCGCCCCCAAGCAGTTCCTCAACTACTTTGAGGAGCCCGACCGGCCCCAGACCAGGCTGGACCGGGACCTGGAGGGCGGCATGGCGGTGTCCATCGGACGCCTGCGTCCGGACACCCAGTATGATTACAAGTTTGTCTCCCTCTCCCACAACACCCTGCGGGGCGCGGCGGGCGGCGGCGTGGAGCTGGCCGAGCTGCTGTGCGCCGAGGGGTATATTGAGCACAAGTAAGTTTTGAAAGGATGCTGTTAATATGAGAACTCCCGTCTTTACCGGCTCCTGCCCCGCCTTGGTCACCCCCTTTGACCAGAACAACATTATCAACTACGACGCCTTCGGCAAGCTCATTGACGCCCAGATCGAGGCCGGGGTGGACGCGGTGTGCGTGTGCGGCACCACCGGCGAATCCGCTACCATGTCCATCCGGGAGCACATCGCCGCCGTGGAGTTCTGCGTGAAGCGGGTCAACCACCGGGTGAAGGTCATCGCGGGGGCGGGCTCCAACGATACCTCCGCCGCCGTCTACCTGTCTCAGCACGCCCAGGACTCCGGCGCGGACGCCCTGCTCCACGTCACCCCCTACTACAACAAGGCCAGCCAGACCGGCCTCATCAAGCACTACGAGTACATCGCCGACCGGGTGGAGCTGCCCATCATCCTGTACAACGTGCCCAGCCGCACCGGCGTGTCCTTCACCGCCGAGACCTACAAAGTACTCTCCCAGAACCCCAAGATCAACGGCGTGAAAGAGGCCAGCGGCAACTTCTCCCTGCTGGCCCACACCCGCTTCCTGTGCGGAGACGACTTCTACATCTGGTCGGGCAACGACGATCAGGTGGTGCCCATGATGGCCCTGGGGGCCAAGGGGGTCATCTCGGTGGCCTCCAACATCGTGCCTAAAGTGATGGTGAACATGACCCACCTGTGCCTGAACAACGACTTTGCCGCTGCCTCCCGGCTCCAGATCCAGTACATGGACCTCATCGACGCGCTGTTCACCGAGGTCAACCCCATCCCCATCAAGGCGGCCATGAACCTGATGGGCATGGAGGCAGGTCCCCTGCGCCTGCCCCTGTGCGACATCTCGGAGAAGAACCTGGAGGTCCTGCGCCGGGCCATGAACCGCGCAGATCTGCTGTAAAGGAGCGCCGCCATGCGAAAGATAATCATCTCCGGCTGCTGCGGACACATGGGCCGGGTGGTGGCGGACATCTGCGCCAACGACCCGGACATGGAGGCGGTGGCGGGCATTGACCTGCTGGCCCAGCCCATGGACGGCTTCCCGGTGTTTTCCACCCCTGCCGCCTGCGATGCGGCGGCGGATGCGGTCATCGATTTCTCCCACCCCGCCGCGCTGAGCGGGCTGCTGGACTTCTGCATCGGGCGCAGGCTGCCCATCGTGCTGGCCACCACCGGATATTCGGACGAACAGCTGGCCCAGATTGATGAGGCGGCCAAGTCCGTCCCTGTGTTTCGCTCCGCCAACATGTCTTTGGGCATCAACGTGCTGATGGACCTGATCCGCCGCGCCGCCTCCCTTCTGGGGGAGGACTTCGACGTGGAGATCGAGGAGCGCCACCACCGCCGAAAGCTGGACGCCCCCAGCGGCACCGCCCTGATGCTGGCGGACGCCGCCGCCTCCGCCCTGCCCTATGAGGCGGAGTACATCTATGACCGTCACAGCGTCCGCAGGCCCCGGGACAAGCGGGAAATCGGCATCTCCTCCCTGCGGGGGGGCGCCATCGTGGGTGAGCATACCGTGGTGTTTGCCGGGCGGGACGAGGTGATTGAACTGAGCCACCACGCTGCCAGCCGGGAGGTATTCGCCGCGGGCGCGGTAAAGGCGGCCAAGTTCCTGGCCGGGATAGACACGCCTGGGCTGTACGATATGTCCCACCTGATTGCCCGCTGAAGGGGCAGCGCCGAGATCGATCTTCTTTTCCACAGACAGGCCGGTGATTTCGGAACCGTCCTCAGCCGTATGGTTAGGCCGCCAGAACTGTACGGTTATTTTTGCTGGAAAAATGGATGCCCAGCGGCAGTCCATCCAGGGACTCCCGCTTTTCAATCACGGAAAAGGCCCCAGCGGCCAGGATCAGTGCAAACGATTGATGGCGTTTCATTATATCTCCTCCTGAAAAATTTTTCGGGGCCTCCCCGGCTGCCTGGGAGGCCCCGAGAAATATGGTCCCGCTTTATTCAAAATATTTGCCCACATAAATGCCTTCCGCGTAATTGACAAAGGTATTGGCGCCCATGTATCTGATTGGTCGTTTTGCGGCATAACTTACACCGGTGCAGGCGCTGCGCCCAGCAAAAAGCGGGTCAGGGACGGAAAAATCCGCCGATGGCCCGCTCACTGGCGTTTGCATCATATCATTTTTCGGCTGGCAGTTGCAGACAATGAAACATAAAAGGAGATCCAAATATGATTCACTACATTAAAAATTTAAAAATCAGACTGAAGCTCTATATCCTCATAGGCGTTGCGCTGCTTGGAATGTTCATCATCAGCGGGATGTCATTTTTGCTTATGGGCCAGATGAACGAAATGACAAGTGACATTGCGACAAGCTGGCTTCCCAGTGTTGATGTGGCAAGGGAATTGAGCACCACCATATCTAATGTTCGTCTGAATGAATTAGGGTATCTCACTGCAATTTCTGATGAAGTTGAGGAATCCAGCCTTCGATACCTCCAAAGCGAAAAAGCAGATATGGCCGCTCTCTTATCCACATATGGCGAATTAATTGATGAAGAGGAAAGCGGCTTCTATAATAATGCGATGAATCTTTGGACTCAGTACAATGAGGCAGATGAAAAAATGATGACCCTGGCCCAGCAGGGGCGCATTGAGGATGCCCGCGCAATCCTGGAAGGCGAATGTGTAACGCTGTACAATTCTTTAAACAGCACCTTGAATGATATTATCACCTACAATACAAAGGGCAGTGATGATGCGGCGGCAGAAAGTACCTCCCTTTACAAAAATGCAACCTTGACCATGACAGCGGTTATTATTGCCATCATCCTCGTGGGAGTCTTCTTCTCATTTGTTATTATACGTTTAATCAAGACCCCTATTTCTGAAATCGAGAATGCCGCCATAAAAATGGCGGAGGGGGATTTGAATGTAGAGATATCCTATACATCCAAGGATGAACTGGGTGTTCTCGCCGCTCAGGTAAGAAAATTGATCCATAAGCTTCAGATTATTATTGATGATGAGAATGACTTCCTTGCTAAAATGGCCGCGGGAAATTTTACGGTGGATTCGGCCTGTGAGGAAGAATATACAGGCGGCTTCTATCCCCTGCTCGTCTCTTTCCGGGGCATTGCGGAGAAGCTCAATGACACAATGCTGCAGATCAGTGAAAGCTCCTCTCAGGTCGCAAGCGGGGCAGGCCAGGTATCCAATGGCGCCCAAGCGCTTGCACAAGGAGCGACTGAGCAGGCCAGTTCTGTGCAGGAACTCGCGGCCACCATCAATGAAATCTCCAACCGGGTGAATCAGAACGCGGACAATGCGCGGCAGGCCAGTAAAGCGGCAGACGGGGTCAGCGTGAAAATGAATGTGAGCAAAGAAAAGATGCAGCAAATGACACAGGCAATGGAGGATATCAGCAATTGCTCCAGCGAAATCGGCAAAATTATGAAGATTATTGAGGACATTGCTTTTCAAACCAATATTCTTGCACTGAACGCCGCCGTAGAAGCCGCCCGTGCGGGCGCCGCCGGAAAAGGGTTTGCCGTAGTGGCCGATGAGGTCCGAAACCTGGCAAACAAAAGCACAGAGGCATCTGAAAACATCTCTGCCTTAATTGAAAATTCCTTAAAGTCAATTGAAAACGGGACACAGATTGCGGACGATACGGCGCAGTCTTTGATTCAGGCGGTCAATGACGTAAATAAAATGACGGGTATTATCGGAGAAATTTCGGAGGCCAGCAGCGATCAGGCCGATTCCATTGCTCAGATCATTATGGGAATTGACCAGATTTCCAGCGTTGTACAGACAAACTCAGCAACTGCGGAAGAAAGCGCGGCGGCAAGCGAAGAGCTGTCCAGTCAGTCGCAGCTTATGAAGAGGCTGGTAGAAAGGTTTGAGCTAAAGAAGCAGTCCTTCATAACGGGCCCTGTGCGCTGACACGTCGGAAAGAACCTGCTAGCTTGACTCTGACATCCTGCGCTGGGGCGCCCCTGGCTGGAGCCGCAATCATGGCTTTGCGGAGCGGACCCCCTACGCGCCGGAATACAACCCTAATGAATATTTGAATCACGCTTTGAAAATTTCCGTTCACTCGGGACAGCTGCCCTATACCACAGAAGATTTCCCACAAAATCCAGTCATTTATGCGCAGATTACAGCAGCATCCCCCTGCCGCTTCCAGTTTCTTCCTCCATTCTTCAAAAAACCTCGTCATAGCTGTGGGTAACGGACATCTAAGAATCATATTGCGAATAAGGGAAGTGCGGATTTAATCACCGCACTTCCCTTATTCGGGCTGATCGGCATGGGGGCATTTCAATGGGGATCGGCTTTGGATCGACCCTGGTGAGCTTGCGGGGCTGCCGGTCAAAGAGGGCATCGCCTGCACCGCCCCCGGCGGCCTTTGGATAAAAGATGTCACGCCGGTCGACAATACGGCGTATTTTGGGGGGTATTCAGCTTCACCCGGCCATTGGCATTATTGATGGACACAAAGCCGGAGCCCATCAGAGTATGCAGTCCTATGAGGAAAATCGAATCGCCGCCCTGTGGGGGCTCATATTCCGGCCACAATCATGGCGGTCACATTGTCCCGCCCGCCGGCATCCAGGGCCATACTGACCAGGCGCCGGACCTGCTCTCGGGGGGATTCCATACCGTTCATGCAGGCCGCGATAGCGTCCTCTTCGACCATATCGACCAGTCCGTCGCTGCACAGCAGCAGCCGCCCGTCCGCAGGCAGTTCCACATGGCAATGGTGCGGCTCAATGGAGAATTCCTCCTCATCCATCCCCAGGAACTGGGTCAGCTGGTGGCTGGCAGAAGGGATGTTTCCACCGATTTTCTGCATCACCTGTTCCACGGTGTCATCCCTTGTCAGCTGGCGCAGATGACTAGGCTGCCAGAGATAGGCTCGGCAGTCGCCCACATTGTAGATATCAATCTGGCTGCCGGAAGTCACAGCCATAACGATGGCCGCGCCCATCTGAGTTCTCCGCCGCAAAGCCTCTTGGCGGATTCCGGCGCTGGTCTGTGTCAGCAGGGCAACCGCCCGCTCCCAGCCCCCATCCAGAAGCAGCTCGTTTACTGCCCCGGACAGCTGCTCCACCGCCATCGCGGCGGCAACCTCGCCGAAGCTGGCACCGCCCATCCCATCACAGACAGCATAGACCCCAAGCGCCACGGGGACACACTGCTCCAGCATAGGCAGGTTTTCCATCCCCAGCCGCTTGAAGTGCCCGTTCATGAGATAGTTGTCCTCGTTGTTCTGCGGTGCTCCCCGCTCACTGCATACCGCCGCAGCAAGCAGCCGGCTGTCAAGCCCAGCCATAACGCTCCACCAATCTGGAAACAATCACCAGCGCCTGCTCCCTGGTAACGGCCCCGCCGGGATTGAACGTATCCCCGGAGCCCTGCATAATATTCTGATCGTGGGCAAATGCCACATAGGGGGCGGCCCAGCCCGCGATCTTCGCGGCGTCGCTGTAATAGGGCAGCCTGTCCACATTTGTGGGGATGTAGGTCCCCCGCAGCTTGTTCAGCAGGGCGCACAGGGGCTTTGTGGCCTCCTGGCGCGTGATGTTGTTATCAGGCGCAAACACCGACGGGGATTGACCCTGGAGCAGCCCGAGCTGGTAGGCTTTCAGAATATCCTCCTCCAGAGGATGGCCCTTGATGTCCTCGAACTGCTTATCGGCACTGGGGGTGACCGTGGTCTTGCGCACGTGTTCGTACACAGTCACCATCAGGCGGGCAAACTCGGCCCGGGTGATATTCTGGTCATACCGTTCCCACAGAGAGGGGGGAGCGATTCCCGCCTCATAGAGGCTTGTCAGTTCGCCGACAGCCCAGCCGCTTGCCCCGTCCCAGACATTCACGCTGTACCAGCTGGGGGTATATGTGTTGTCCGACTTCAAACTCAAGCTAATCTTCTGGGGCGTGGTACCGTTGGTGTTTTTGTCGGTGCCCAGCTGGAAATCCCGGTTGCGCCCCCAAGCATAGACTGCTCCCGTGCTGTTGAGCATTATATTGTGGTTCATGCCGGAGGCAATCAGGACCACAGTGCCAAAGCTGTTGTTGATCGTGTCAGGCCGCTTGCGGGAATTGGATATGGTGTCGGTGCCCAGCTGTCCATACTCGCCATAGCCCCAGGTATACAGCCGGTTGTTCGAGGCGAGCACCATGGAGGTCTCGTTGCCGGCGGAAACCTGCATGGCGTTCTTCACGTTTAAGACAGCCTTGGGCGTACTGCTGTTGTCCGTCGTGTTGTTACCCAGCTGGCCGCTGCCGTTGGAGCCCCAGGCATAGACCTGGCCTTTGGAATCCGCCGCCAGGGAGTGGGAATAGCCCGCTGCGATGGAGATAATATCGGACAGGGCCGCCACCTTCTGCGGCATGTCAATCCGCCCCTCGGAGGAGCCTACGCCCAGCTGACCGCTGCTGTTATTCCCCCATGCCCACACCTGGCCGGAATGGCTCAGGGCCAGATAATGCCCGCCCCCGGCCGACACGGCGGAGATATTCTTCAGCTCAGAGACCTGCACGGGTGCGTCAGAGCCAAAAAGCCACTGCCACACCGTCCCGTCCTGCTTCAGCGCCAGCAGGGTGCTCTGCCCTGCGGAAATGCTGCTGATACCGGTCAGGCCAGGTACGGTGGAAACGCCGCTTCCGCCGCCCCACACGGTGACGGAGCCGTCCTGAAGCAGCGCTGCGGAGAAGTCCGAGCCAGCGGCAACCGCTACGGCGGCGGTCACCTCGCTCACCTTGGCTGGCCTTGTGATACTCTGGGCGTCAGAGGAGGGGGCAACCTGCTTGGCGTCGTTGCTGCCCCAGGCCCAGACGGAACCGTCGTCCTTTACCGCCAGCGAATGGGATACGCCGCCGGAGATCACGCTGCGGCGGCAGTCGGTCCTGGCGGCATCCGCCACGGGAAACAGGCTCAGGCACAGCACCAGCCCAAGGGCCAGGGAAAGGGCGCGATATCTTATTTTCATGACAAAAACTCCTTTGCTTTACATTACATCAATCAACTGTAACCGTACAGGACCCAGATTTTCCGTCACACGTGGCAATGATTCTGGCCGTCCCCCTGCCCACCGCGCTCACATACCCACTGGCATCCACCACGGCTACGGCAGGGTTGGAGGAACTCCAGGACACCTTCTGGTTGGCAGCGCTGGACGGGGAAATACTGGCACTCAAACGGATGCCGCCGCCTTCGTTCAGCAGCGTTTCAGAGGGGGTTACCGATACGGAAGCAACTGCGGTAACCGCCGGGGTTGGCTTTGGAGTTGGTTTTGGCTTTGGAGTTGAGGTGGGCTCAGGCGTCGATTCTGGTGCCTGTGTCTCGTCCGGCTGCGCAGACACGGCATCCGGGCCACCCATTACATGGTCGATATGCTCCACCGCGCTCCAATCCTCTGCCTGGATGTCCAGCACCCACAGGTCCGACAGGTGAGGCAGGCCGCTCAGGGGCGCCAAAATTGTAACAGGATTCTGGCTGATGTCCAGCCTGGTCAGTTTGGTCAGCCCGGCAATGGGGGACAGATCGGTGATCTCGTTGCCGCTCAGATTCAACACACGCAGGCTCTGGAAGCCTGGCTGCGCCAAAAACTCTATGCTGGTACAGCCGCAGCCGATCAGCTTCAGCGTCTCCAGCTCCGGCATATCCGCAGGAAAGGTGAACTCCTCCACCGCACAGCCGTTGATCTCCAGTGTTTTCAGGCCAGCCAGCAGCGACAGATCGGCCCATGTGGAAATGGGGAGTGACTCCCCGGACTCCGGGTCCGTCGCGGGAAGGCGCAGCTCCTCCAGGCCTTCCAGCGTCTCCTGGGTCAGCTCCTCCTCGCTCACACCCACTGCGCCCAGCACCCCATCGCGGATGACAGAGTCCTGCCACACAATCGGAGCAGACGCGGCAGTTTCCGGCAGAGGTTCGGTGCTGGCTGCTACGGATTCGGGTGTAATGCCGCTTATAGGACTGGAGGCCGCAGGCCGGTTTGCCATGGCCGACGCGCAGATGATCCCCACCAGGACGACCGCCGCACCGGCGGCAGCAATGATAAGCGGCTTTGCCTTCTTAACACTAACGCCGTTCTGCAATTTTCCGCCTTCGGATTTGGCCTCTGCTTCGGATTTCTTTACCTCGGGCCTGGGCTCCGATTGGTCTTTTTGACCAGCAGGCCCAGGTTTTGCTTTGGTTTTTTTGTCAATGGGCTTGGGCGCTGCCTCGGACTTTCTGACTGGAGGCTCGGGCTCCGCAGAGGGAACCTCCGGCGCCGGGAGATTCTTTGCTGCATCAGAGCCGCCCTGTTGAGGCGGGGCCTGTTCCGCAAATCCCACCAAAACCTCTGTCCGATCCTCGTCCGGCACCGAAGAACCCTCCGGCCGCTGCAGTGCGGAAGGTGCTGGCTTAGGGTGAACGCTGTTTCCGGAATAAATAGGCTCGTCCTCCACAGAAACTTTGGACACAGGAACCTCGGCCACAGGAGTTTCAACAGTTGTGGCCGAGTGTGCATCAGGAAGCTGCTCTGTGTCCCTTGACACGGTGAGTTCCGCCTGCTCCATGTGCAGCCGGTATTCCACCAATGCCTTTCCCATTTCCTCAGCGCTGTTCCAGCGGTCCTGAGGGCGGTAGGCGCAGGCCTTTAAGACGATTCCGGACAATTTCTCATCCGCGTCGGCAGGGGGCGGCAGGGCCTCGCCGTTCAGCCGCCGCTCATGGGCCTCCTCATTCAGAGTATGGTTCACCCCCGCGGGCGGAAGGGGGAGAAGCGGCGCTCGATTTTTGTTCAGCAGACGGTAAAGCACCAGGCCCAGGGAATAGATGTCCACCCGGTAATCGCCGCTGCCTTCCTTTACCAGCTCCGGGGCCATATAGGTCAAGGTGCCCTTGACGGACATACTGCTTAACGTACGTTCCATGAACCTGGATACGCCGAAATCCCCCAGCTTATAGTCGCCGCCGCTGTTGATGAAGATGTTGCCCGGTTTGATATCCCGGTGGACGATCTTCTCACGGCGGAGCACGACCAGCGCCCTACAGATGTCCTCGCCCAGCTTTACTGCGTCCCGCACCGTCAGCCCGCCCTCTTTGATGCGGTCCTGCAGACTGGTCAGCAACTCCATCTTGATAAAAATATCATAGCCTATACCCGTCGTTTTTGGACGTATAAAGTGGTCTTCATAGGAAACGATGTTTGTGTTGCCCTTGAGCTTATAGCACAGGTCAATCTCTGTACGCAGGCTTTTCAGCTTATCCTCAAAATAGGTCTTCAGCGTCTCCTGATCGGACACCAAGCCCTCGGAATACAGATTTTTCTCCTCATCCGGCCCGTCCGGGAAGGACAGATGCTTGACTGCGGCATAGTACTCCTTATCCAAATCCCGTTTTACCATTTTATATACACGGCCAAAGGAACCCTGCCCCAGCAGTTCTTCCGACCGCCATTCGCCCCAAAGCGGCTCAAACGCCTTGATGTCCTGCATATATTCCCTCACCTCCCGGCAAATTCATATATTTTTAGACAAATTTATACAGAAATATGATAGCACTTTCTGCATATGATGTCAAGAATTTCCCTGCCCAAGAAAGCCCAAAGCAAGAAAACAGATTAACCGCCCTGTGCCAGCTTTGGCACAGGGCGGTTTTTGCGTAGGAATCCTAATTGGACGCAAGCTCGATTCAGGACCTCTTTTATTAGGTGTTTTCCATGAAGTTTTTCAGCATTTGCGCCGCTTGAGCACGGGTCGCTGTCCCTCCGGGAACAAGCTGACCGTTGCCGTAGCCGCTCAAAATGCCGTTCTCTGCGGCCCAGCACAGCGCCTCCAGAGCGTAGCTGCTGGCTTGGTCCGCATCCGTGAAGCCGAGAACCTGGCTGCTTGCCGCGGGCTTTCCCGCGTAGTTCCAGAGCATGACTGCAAACTGCTCCCGCGTGATGTTGTCGTTGGGGCCGAATTGGTCGTCACCATAGCCGTTCGCAATGCCGTTTTCCGTGACCCAGGCGACGCCGTCCGCGTACCAGGCGTCGCTGCTGACGTCAGCGTAGGTGGCGGCCCCCTCTTGGTCCGGGCAGCCCTCCAGCCGGTAAAGCACCGTCGCCAGCATTCCGCGGCTCATGGACTCGTCCGGGCTGAATGTTGTCTCGCTGGTGCCGCTGAACAGCTCGTGAGCACTGGCGAAGGCTACGGCGTCGGCCTCCCAGCTCGTGGGCGAAACGTCGGCGAACTCCTTGCTGTTGTCCACGATCTCTACTGTGGCGGAGCCGCTGAGCGGAACGCTGATCTTGCCGTCCTCCACCACGCTTTTCTGGACTGTCTCGCGGGTGCCGTCCTCATGGACCAGGACCGCTACTGTGCCGGGCCCGGCGTCCCCTGCCGGGACGGTGAGGGTCAAGCCGCCGGGAACGCTGTCCACGGTTTTGCCGCCCGCGGTTACGGTCAGCACAACTGCCTGCTCGGCCTGCTCGGTCACGACGTTGACGGTGCCGCCCGCACGGCCCAGGGTGTCCAGTGCCGCGTTGGGGATGGTCACGTCGGCGATGGGAGCTGAGACGGTGAGTGCCGCGTTGGTCTGGTTCTTGATCTGGCTCACCGTCGAGGCCGGGATCGAAACCTCTGTTTTGGTCACATCACCGGTGATTTCCGGCTTGATGACGATGTTTTGACTTTGGTTCTCAATCGCCTCCTTGACCAGCCTGGTGCCTGCCGCTGTGCTCACGACTGCGCTGGCCGTGCCGTTTTGAACGGTGGTCTGCACCGTGCTCGGTTCGCTCGGTGTGACCGAGGGTGTGGTAGTGCCGGAGCCGCCGGTGCTGTCGCTGGGGGTGTTACCGGTGCCGCCGGTGCTGTCGCTGGGGGTGTCACCGGTGCCGCTGGTGCTGTCGCTGGAAGGATCAGTGATGGTCACAGGAATTGAGAACGTAACCGTCTTATAGTTGGCTGTGTTGTCCGGCGTGAAGATCACCTCTTGCTGAGATTGCCCCAGCAGAGGTTCAATGGTTCCATCCTTCCAGGCAAACTTGCCCCGTTCGGTTGTCGCGCCGCCCTCCAGCCTAATGTCACTCAGCTTTTGCCCCACAGTACCAGCAGCCTTGGGTTGTGTGTTGATGCCCGGATCTGCCTTCGCAATTTCCACTGTGATGGACGTGGCCGCGATGCCTTGGTAGTTCACATCGTCCGCCACTCGGTACCAGACGGTATAGGTGTCAGCACTGGTGCCCGTGGGGATATCCTCGGAATACCTGCCGTACTGGCTGGTGCTGTACTCCACCTTGCCGATGCCGTTAAGCGTGGTGCCGGTGCCGGCGGCAATGAGCGCCTGCGGGTTTCCGGTGTAGGTCAGGTTGTCAGCGCCCACCGGCTCCAGGTTCCACTGCGCGTTCACCCTGGAGATGCTTGCCGTCGTGCTTTCGGGCCAGGTGATGTAGTAATTCCCGCACGCTCCATTCGGACTTCCCGGCGTGATCGACACCGTATTGGTGCCCACATTCTCTGTCTCAAATACGCCGATGCCCCCGATGAGTTCGATTTCATCGCCACCCACCAGGTCGCCATCCTTAAACTTCGCGGTCAGTGTGGCTGTTTTGTTTCCATCATAGGGCTTGTTAGCGGCTGTCACCACCGGCGTGATGGGCTTCGGGTCGGCGTAGAACGATACGCTGTCCGTGTTGGACTTGCCGTAGCCGCCCGAGGCCTCCCGGTATGCTTCGACGGTAAACGCGCCGGTGCCAGTTACGGTCACCACACCATCTTCAATCTTCGCAGCACTGCTGTCGCCCGCAATGCTCCACATGATTTTGCCGCTTCCCGAGCCGCCCACCGCGCTCAGACTGAACTTATCCCCATAGTGGACATCGACAGGCTTGTCGGTGATGGACAGGGGGTTCTGGCTGACCGGCACGATTTCAAAGCTGGCAGTCAAGGTATCGCTGAACTCGTAGTTGCCGCCGGGTTTGTCTTTGATGCTGACCGTGTACGTGCCCGGATTAATCGCGGGCCCATCAACCACCGTCACAGTATACTCCTCCGCCGGGATGGGTCGGCCTGTGCTGTCCAGGACATCAACGGCCGGGGTCTGTGCTGTGCCGCTGTACTGGACCGTGTTGGGCGAACACATGGCATTACTGGGCTTCTCAGTGTTCTGGGCGATGGTCACCGTACCCGCCAGGGCCGGGGCCGTGTCCTTGTGGTTTTCATCGCTGGCAGCGACCTTGTACCAGACGGTGTAGTCGCCCACGTCCTTGCCGGTGGGGATGTTGAAGCTGTAGGTGCTGCCGCCGTCCAGGGAATACATGATGTTTCCGCCGATGGCGGCGCCGCCGTTTGCCAGCAGGGCCTGCTCGGTGCCGTTGTAGATCAGACCCGTGGCCACTTCCGGCTTATCGGTATCGTCTACTTTGGCTGGTGCCTGGGTGATGGACGCCTTTGTGGTGGGGTCGCAGCTGATGTCATACTTTTCCCTGACGCCCTCAGAAATGGTCAGTGTAATGATGACCGTCTTGTCCGCGCCCACCTTTTCATCCGTGAACTGGCCCTTCGCTGTGACGCCTCCGTCGGGAATGGTATCGCCGGGAAGCAGGCCGGTAACGGTGACGCTCAGCTTGGCCTCCATCTCGCCGTCATAGGGTTTATCTTCGGCTGTCACAATCGCGGTTGCCGGTCTCGGGCTGGCGAGGAACGTCCATGTGTCGCTGGCTGCCTCGTAGCCTGTGCTCGCGGCCTTGGTCGCCGTGATGGTAACCATGCCGCTGTTGGTGATCTCGAACCGCCCGTCGCTAAGTTTGGTGGCAGGCCCGGATACCGTCCATGTCACCGCGCCGCCGCCGTTGCCGCCGGTGGTGCTCAGGCTGAGCGTATCGCCGTAGTATACGGCGTCCTTCTTGCCTGTGATCTCCAGCGGGGTCTGGCCTGCGCCAATAATGGTAAACGTGGCACTTGCCGTAAAGCTGTAGTTCTTCCCGCTGCCTGTGACGGTGACAGCGGCGTTTTTGCCCACATTTATGTTGTTGCTGTAGGTCACCGTATATTCCGTGGCCGGGATTACCTTGTTGTTGTCGTCGTACACAGTGACAGTGGGCTTGATTTCGCTGCCGGTGTAGGTGAAGCTGTCGCCGCCGGTCAGCACAACGTTCGGTTTTGTCGGTTCGTTCCTGCCGATGGCCGCCCTGATAACGATAGGTTCGCTGTCCTCATGCGCAGCGTCGCCCCGCACCTTGGCGAAAAATGTGTAGCTGCCTACGTTGGTCCCAGTGGGGATGTCGGCGGTATACGTTACGGTGTCCTTCGAGTAGAGCACGATGCCGTGCAGCGATATACCCCCCTCAAAAAGCTCCTGGGCTTCCCCGGTGTAGACCAGGCCGTCTTTGGCCTCCGGGGCAATGGCAAATTCCGCTTTGGCCTTTGCGATCTCAAACGTCCTTGTGGTATAGAACTGATAATTGCTTCCGCTCACGCTTTGGATTGCGACCGTCGCGGTGCCTGGATTGGTGTTGCCGCTGTAGGTGAGCGTATAATCATTATACTCGCTAAGAATTTCACTGCCCACAGCTACGGTCACCCGGGGCTTTTGCGGCTTGCCGGTGTACGGAAGCGGATCGCTTGTCAAATTCAATGTGACCGTCGGGTTAACCGACTTCGGCAGGATCTCCGCAATCACCGATTCCGGATCGGTTTCGGTGCCATCGTCGCCCACGACCTTATACCAGACCTCATAAACGCCCGCGTTGGTTTCCTTGGGGAGCGTCGTGCTGTAGTCATAATCATAATCCAAGGAATACTCCATATGACCATTTGCCGCCGTCCCCCGCGTCACAAGGGTCTGCTCACGTCCGTTGTAGGTCAGGCTCCTCGGCTGCGGTTCGTTGATCACGGCGGGGGTGCCCGCTGTGATGGTGAAGGTTGCGGTGCCGTTGACGGTGTAGTTGCCGCCGGTGACGTCGCTGATGGTAACCGTGGCAGTGGCGCCCACCGCTGTGTTGTTGCTGTAGCCCACCGTGTACTCGCTGGCCGGGATGATGACGCTGCCGTCCTTGACCGTCACGTCAGGCTTTTTCGCGGTGCCGTCGTACTCGAAGGTCGCCGGGGACAGCTCGATTGTGGGGGCGTTCACCGTCTTAGGCGCGATGGTCACAGCCGCCTCAGCCACGGGGCTGTCCTTGTAGTTCTCGTCGGCCAGGGCCTTGTACCAGAAGGTATAGGTCCCCGCGTTCGTCCCCGTGGGGACAACTCGGGTGAACGTGACGCCGTTCAGAGAATAGACAACGTCTCCTCCGGTGGCCAAACCGCTGCTGACCAGGTTTTGGGCGCTGCCGGTATACTCCAGGTTCTCCGCCAGCACCACGGTCGCAGCCGCGGCCTTGGGGGTGATGGACGCCGTCGTTGTGGAGGGGATGGTGATGTCGTACTTGTCGCTGCTGGGAGCCGTGCCCCTGATCGTGACGGTTTTGTCCGTCCCCACATCGGCGTTGTTAAATGTACCGGTCAGGTTCAGCGTGATGGTGTCGCCGCCGACCAAGTCCCCGTCCTTCCAGGTGATGACCAGATCGGCATCGGTCTTGCCCGCAATATACTCTCGGTCCTTGGCGGTGACGATGGGCGTGACCGCCTTCTTTTCCGCGCTGAACGTCCAGGAAGCAGAGACTGCGCTGTAGTTGTCGTCAGCCTCCTTTGTGGCTCTGATCTCCACCCGGCCGCATCCCGCGACTGTGACCAGGCCGCTGTTCATGTCAACGGTGGCAATGGCTGGGTTGGTGCTGTTCCATGTCACTTTTCCCGTCCCGGAGCCGCCTGTTGTGTTGAGGGTAAAGGCGTCGCCGTACTGGACCCTGCCGGGCTGGTTCCCGATGGACAGCGGGTTCTGGCCCATCATGAGGATGGTAAAGTCCGCGTCCGTCTGGGTGATATCATAGTTGCCGCCCGCGGCGCCCTTGACTGTGACCGTGTGATCTCCGGCTGTCCTCCAGTCCGAGGTGGAGCTGTACTCGACCGAGTACTCGGTATCCGGGATGATACGGCCGTTGTTGTCCTTGACCGTGACAGCGGGCTTATGCACCGCGCCGTCGTAGGAGACGCTGTTGGGCGAGAACTCAATCGTCGGTTTGGTCACCTCCTGCCGGGTAATGGTCACTTGATCGTCCAGCTTTACGGCGGCGATGTCATTGTGGTTGCCGTCGCCCTTGACGCGGTACCAGACGTCGTAATCGTCCGCATCGATACCGGTGGGCAGGCTGGCGGAGAAGTTGATGCCGTCCGTGGAATATTCCATGGCGCCGCCTGTCACAGTGCCCGCCTCGACCAGGACCAGGGGGGTGCCGGTGTACACCAAATCGGCCGCATCTGCCGCCGTCGGGGCGGTTACATCTTTTGCTGTGTCGATGTCCGTCTTGAGGATGGACGCGGTGGTGGTGGCGGGGTAGGTGATTTTGTAGTTCACATAAGTAGCCGAACTGCCGGAGAAGTCCGGGTTTGTGCTGTCCACATTCACCCTCTTATCCGTTCCAACATTGGCGTCCCCGAAGCTGCCGGACAGCTCGATGGTGATGACGTCGCCGTTTACCAGGTCGCTGGCTTGCAGCGTGGCGGTCACGGTGGCGTCCGTCTTGCCGTCATACTCCTTTGACGCCGCAGTCACAACGGCGGTGACCGGCTTCTGGTCCGCGTAGAGCCGCCAGGTGGCGGTCTGGTCGGTGTAGCCGGTGGCTTTACTGGTGGCCGTGACGGTCACGGAGCCCACGCCGGTGATTTCAAGCAGTCCGTCGGGGTCAATAGCTGCCACTGTGGAGCCATCATCAACCTTCCAGGTCACAGTTCCGTTTCCGCCCGTGGTGCCCAGCTGGATTTTGTCGCCGTAGCAGACCTGCTCCCGTGTGTTGGTGATGGTCAGCGATTCCTGGCCTGCCTCGAGGATTTCAAAGTCGGCGGTATTCTTGCCGTCTTCGGTGGCAAAGGTGTAATTTCCGCCCGAAACCCCGGTAATGGTCACAGTGTACTTGCCAACATTGGTCAGCTCCGTAACGGTGTTGCCGGCGGCGTCCGTATAGGTCACCTCGTACTCACTGCCGTTGATGATAACGCCGCTGCCGTCCTTGACGGTTATGACAGGCACCTGCTTCTCGCCAGTGTAGTTCACCGTTTCCGGCTCCACCTGGATGGTGGGATTACTCACCGCATTCACGATGATGGAGGCGTCCACCGAAGCGGGCTCAGTGTCCTTGTGGTTGCCGTCGCCCTGGACCTTATACCAGACGGTGTAATTGTCCACAGCCGTTGCCGTGGGAATGGCCGCGGAATACTCGCCGTTCTTGTTCAAGGAATACACCACGGTGCCGCCGTCGGCGTTACCCGCCTTGACCAGCGCCTGGGCGGCGCCGTTATAGGGCAGGTTTTCCAGGCCCTCCGGGGGTGTCATGTCCGCCGCCACGTCTGCCTTGCCGATGGTAAAGGCGCCCGTGCCGTTGACGATGTAGTTGCCGCCGTTGGCGTTGGTGATAACGACGGTCGCGGTCCCGGCGTCGGTGTTGTTGATGCAGGTGAAGGTGTACTCAGTATTCGGAATCTCTGTGCTGCCATCCTTGACCTTGACGTCACTCTTTGCCGGTACCTTCGCGGTGCCGTCATAGGTATAGCTGCCGTCCACCGTAACCACAGGGCTGACGATCTCCTTGGGCTTGATGATTACGGTGACCGAGCCGGTCGTGGCGCTGTCCGCGTGGTTGTCGTCGCCCACCACCTTATAATTCACTGTGTATGTGCCCGCATCGGTAGCCGTGGGGATGCTCGTGCTGTAGTTCGCATCCGCATCCTCAACCAGCAAATACTCGATGTGCCCGCCGGACGCGGTGCCGATCGTCACCAGCTCCTGCGCCTGCCCGGTATAGGTCAGGTCCCTCGCCTGGGGTGAGCTGGTCAGCACGGCGTCGCCCTCACGGATTTCAAAGCTCACGGTTCCGCTGACAACGTAGTTGCCGCCCTCGGCGTTGGTGATTGTCACGGTGGCGTCGCCCACGTTCTTGTTGCCGCTGTAGCTCACCTCGTACTCGCTGGCCGGGACCGTCGCCCCGCCGTCTTTGATGACAACGGAGGGTTTCTTTTCGGTTCCGTCATACACATAGTAGTAGGTTCCGTCGTCATCATCAGTCTCCATGTCGCTTCCGGACAGGGTGGCGTTCGTACCGTCCACCGTCAGCGTTTTCCGGCTGATGGTCACCTGAATCGACTGGGCCTCGGAATCGTTGTGGTTGTTGTCGCCCTTCGCCTTGTACCAGACGGTGTAGGTCCCGGCGTTGGTCCCGGTGGGGACGGCCGCGGAATATATGCCGTCCCGGCTGTTGGAATAGAGCGTATTTGCGTCTCCGCTGGTCACAAGAATCTGCGCACTGCCATTGTACTCCAGGCGGGGTACTTCCGACACGCTGGGCGCGTCTGCGTCCGCCTTGAGGATCGACGCGGTGGTGCTGCTCGGGATGGTAATATCGTACTTCTGCGCGGTCGAATCATCGACCACCCCGCCCGAGATATTCACCGTTTTATTGGTCCCGACAAGTTCATCAGCAAACGTTCCAACCAGGTTCGACGTATCAATCTTATCATTCCCCACCAGATCGCCGTCTTTCCAGGTGACGTGGAGGGTAGTTTTGGCGGGAGTAACGCCGTCATACACCTTGTCGTCAGCGGTCACAATCGCCGTGATGGGCTTTTTCAGCGTGTTGAGGGGATAGGCGGCCTTCACCGTATCATAGTTGGTGCCGCCCGCCTTTTCCGCAGTGATGGTGGCGGAGCCTGTGCCGATGATTCTCACGAAGCCGTTGTTGTCAATCTCAACAACGCTGTCATTGTCAGTGCTCCAAGTGACCGCAGCGCTGCCGGAGCCGCCCACCGCGCTCAGGGTAAAGGTGTCGCCGTAGTAGACCAGGCCGGGCTTGTTGGTGATCTCCAGCGGATTCTGGGCTGTGGTGCTGATGGTGAAGTCCGCCGCAGCCGTGGTAACCACATAGTTGCCGCCTGTGATGTCCTCGATCTTAACGGTGTATGTGCCCTTGTCCATCCAGTTTTTGCCGCCGTCGGTAACATACGTGGCCTTATACTCGCTGATCGGGATCACATTGTTTGCGCTGTCCCGGACGGTGACTTCGGGCCGCTTCACCTGGCCGTCATACTGTGCGGCGGGCGGCGTCAGCTCGATCTGAGGCGCTGCCACGGTCTGCTTGTCGATGGTCACCTCTACGGTGCCCACGGCACTGTCCGTATGGTTGCCGTCGCCCTGGGCCTTGTAGTAAACCGTGTAATCCCCGGCGTCCTTGGCCTTGGGGATGGCGGGCGTAAAGTTCGTGCCGTCCAGGGAGTAGACCATGGTGCCGCCGGTGGCCGTCCCCGCCGTGACCAGCGCCTGGGACTGGCTGGCGTCGTAGGTCAGGGGAGACACCGCTTCCGGCACATCAGCCACCGTGGCGGTGGCCGCCAAAATGGACGCGGTGGCGGCGGCGGGATAGGTGATTTCGTAGTTGCCCGAATTGCTGCCCTTGACTTCCGCCTTCGAGCTGTCGATGGTAACCTTTTTGTTCGTCCCGGCGCTGGCATCGTCGAACTTGCCGGTCAGGCCGTCAATGGTGATAGAATCGCCGGGCACCAGCTCACGGTCGGGGACTGCGGCGTGTACGGTGGCGGTATCGTCGTCCGCGTCATAGGGCCGGTCGTCCGCCGTCACCACCGCCGTCACGGCTTTCTTTGCGGGGCTGAACTCCCAGGCGGCGGACACGTCGCCGTAGTTGTTACCCATGGAGCGCTTCGCCGTCACTGTGATGGGGCCGCCCACGTTGAGCACGGTGAGCAGTCCGCCTGCGGTGATGGTGCTGTTGACCGGATCGCCGTTGGCATCTGTAACAGTCCAGGTAACGGTGCCAGTTCCGGTGCCGCCTGTGGTGCCCAGCTGAATCGTGTCGCCGTAGCTGACCTTAGCCTGGGTGCCGGTGATGGAAATGGTCTCCTGGTCCGCTGGTACGATGGTGAAGGTCCGGGTGTTGCTGCCGTCGTCCGTAATCACGTAATTGGAGGTTGACGGCGTGGTGATTTTGACGGTGTAGGCGCCCACATCCACCATATTATGATTGCCGCTGCTGCCGGTGATTGTCACCTCATACTCACGCTCGGGAATCACAGCGCCGCTGTCATCGTAGACGATGATAGTGGGCTTCTGCTGGCTTCCGTTGTACTTAAAGGTATCCGCAGACAGCGAAATGGTGGGGGTGTTCACCGTGTTTTGGTCAATGTCCACGGTCAGCGCAGCAGGGTCCGTATCGCTGTGGTTGGCGTCGCCCAGCACCTTGTAATCAATGGTGTACGCTCCCACCGCAGAGGCGGCGGGGATCGCGGTGGTATAGTTCCCGCCGTTCACCGAGTAGACCACGGTGCCGTGGCTGGTGACGCCCGCCTTGACCAAATCCTGGAGCGCCCCGTTGTACTGCAAGCCGGGGTTCGCCACTGGAGGCGTATACGTCGGGGCGGCCTTTGTGATGGTAAAGTACGCCGTGCCGTTGACGATGTAATTGCCGCCGTTTTTGTTGCTGACAATCACCGCTGCCGTACCGGCGTTGATGTTGTCGCGGTAGTCTACGGTGTACTCGCTGTTTTCCCCCGTTGTGCTGTCCGTCGTGCCGATCACTGTATTGCCGTCTTTGACAGTGACGGCGGGCTTGTAAACGGAGCCATTGTACACAAAGGGGCCCGGGGTATCCAGCGTGATTTTCGGCGTAATCTCCTTCGGGTCGATGGTCACGGACACATAGCCGCCCCCGGCATCCTCATGGTTGGCGTCGCCCTTCACCATGTAATATACGGTGTATACGCCCGCGTTCTGGCCCTGGGGGATGATCTCCGAATAGGTGCTTGGGTCATCAGGGTCTATCTGCGACAGGGAATACACCACCGTACCGCCGGTGGCGGTGCCTACCGTCACCAGGTCCTGAAGCGTCCCGTCATAGGTCAGCTTCTTGGCCTGGGGGGTGGAGGTCAGCTTTGCGGCGGCGCTCTTGATCTCGAAGGTTACCCTCTCGCTCGTGAAGGTGTAGTTGCCGCCCGCCGCGCACTCCACCGTCACAGAAGCGGTGCCCACATTCTTGTTGTTGCTGTAGCTGAACGTGTAATCGCTGGCCGCCAGCGGGGCGCTGTAGCCGCCTGCGTCCGTGCCTGTTACCGTGACAGTGGGGGTCTTTTCGGTGCCGTCGTAGGCGTAAGAGTACTCGGGCGGATCGACGGAATGATCCGTCTGCAAGTCGTTGCCGGACAGCGTGACCGTCACATCGACCGGCCTGGCCGTGATATCAGCCTTGGCGGTGGCGGGATAGACAACGGTATACTTGTCTGGATCAGTCGTTATCTCGATATCGGCATCATTCAGCGTAACCGTCTTGTTCGTACCGACGTTGGCGCTGTCATAAGTACCCGTCAGTCCGCTGATCGTGACGCTGTCGCCGGCGTTCACCAGATCACTTTCCTTGACCTCCGCCTTGATATCGCCATCCGCAACGCTATTGCTGCCGTCGTAAACCTTCCCTGTAACCGTCACTTCTGCCATAACCGGCCTCGGCTCTACGGTAAAGGTCCAGGTATCGCTGACGGTCCCATAGTTGGGGACAACCCGTTCCGCCTTGACCGTGATAGAACCGGTGTCTTTGACCATGAGTTCGCCCGTGGCCGAATTGATGGCGGAGCTGGTCACACTCGACGTAATGCTCCAGGTCAGGGTCCCGTTTCCGGAGCCGCCGCTGGTGCTCAGCGTGGTGATCTTGTCCCCGTAGTAGACGTGCTCAGGCTGGCCGGTGATGTTCAGCGCGGCCTGGGCCGCCGGGACGATCTCCACCGTGGCTGTTGCGGAGAACAAATAATTTCCGCCGGTCTTGTTCTTGATCGTCGCCGTATACGAACCAGCCGCCGTCAGGATATCATCGGTGATTGCTGGGTCGTCATTCTCCCATGTGATTGTGTACTGGTCCTCGTCGATCACGGTTTTGCCGTCCTTGACCGTGATTTTCGGTTCATGCTTGGTGCTGTCGTACAGATAGGACGATTCCTCCGGCTCGATCACGGGGGTGATGGCCTTGGGGGCAATTGTCACCGTAATCGGGACGGCATTCACAGGCACCTCGGTGTAATCGGCGGTCCCCACTACCTTATAAAAAACTTCATAGATTTTGGCGTCGGTCCCGGTGGGAATCTCCGGGGAGAAGTCAGTCCCATTCAGGGAATACACGATAAAGCCCACATTGCTCTTGCCCGCCGTGACCAGCGCCTGGGGCTGGCCGTTGTAGGTCAGCGGGTCAATTTCAGCAGGCTGGGTGGTGATCGCTGTATTCGCCCGCTCGATCTCCGCAGTCACCGTGGAGGGATAGCTGATCGCGTACTTTTCCGCGTCCGCGCCGTCAACCTTGACATTGCTGGTATCCAGGGTGACGGTTTTATCCGTGCCCACCGAAGCGGTGTCAAACTCGGCGGTGATGCTGGTCTCGTCAATCGTCACATCGTCGCCGCTGTTCACCAGGTCGGCGCTGTCGATGACGGCGGAGGCCACAGTGGCGTCTGTGGCGCCGTTATAGGCTCTGTCCGCAACGGTAACGAAAGCCGTCACAGGCTTGGGCGCGGCGGTAAAGCTCCACTGGACAGAACCCGGCAGGTAGTTACCGTCGCCGGGTTTGGTGGCCGTGATGGTGACCTCGCCCACGCCGGTGATCTCTACAGCGCCAGTGTCCGCATCCACGGTGGCGGCGGTGCCGCTCGTCACGCTCCACTCCACGTCGCTGGTGCTGGAACCGCCGGTGGCGGTCAGGGTAAACGTATCGCCATAGTTGGTGGTAACCGCATTGCTATGGTCGATGACCAGCTCCGCCTGCGCGGCCTTGCCAATGTTGAAGGTCTTGGTATTTGCGGTAACTCCGGTCAAATCGTAGTTGCCGTTGGGAAGGTCGGTAACGGTGATGGTGTATTTTCCCTGGTTTGTCGGGGCAGCTTCTGCCACGCCATTCAGGGTGCATTCCCACTCGTACTCCTCCTCGGGCAGCACCGTATTCCCGTCCTTCACCGTGACCTCCGGCAGATGCGCTTGGCCGTCGTACACAAAGCTGTCCGGGGTCAGCTCGATGGTGATCGTGGTCAGCGGCTTGCGCTGGATGGTCACGGGCACAGACTGCACCGCAAGGTCGTTGTGGTTCTTGTCGCCGGTGACCTTATAGTAGACCGTATAATCCCCCGCCTCGGTGGCCTGCGGGATGGCGGCGGTGTAGGTGGTGGTCGGGCTGTTCAGCGCGTACAGCACCTCGCCGCCGTTGGTGGCGCCCGGATTCAGCAGCTCGTGGGGCTTGCCGTCATAGGTGATGCTCGCCGCCGACGGGGCCGGGTTGAACACGATATCCGCCTTGACAATCACAAACGTCGTGGAACCCGTAACAGTGTAATTGCCGCCGAACTTGTCGGTGATGTTGACCGTGGCCGTCCCGGCGTCCACGTTGTTGGTGTAGATCACATTGTATTCGTTGTTCACACCCGTTGCGGTGTCCGTTGTGCCGATCACCGTACTGCCGTCCTTGACAACAACGGCGGGCTTTTTGGGGTTGCCGTCATAGGTGTAGCTGTCGATGGCATTCCCCTTATCATCCACCAGCTCAAGTTCAATGGTGGGGTCCTTCACCGTCTTGGGGGCGATGGTAACGGTCACCTGTCCCACATCGGAATCGCTGTGGTTGCCGTCGCCTTTTACCTTATAATATACCGTGTAATCGCCGGCGTTGACAGCAGTGGGGATAGTCGGCAGATAGGTTCCAGTTTCACTGCCCACACAGTAAACCATGGTGCCGCCGGCCCCCGTGCCCTCCGTCACAAGCTGCTGGGCCCTGGTATTATAGGTAAGCGGGTCGCCCGCCATTTTTGGGGCGGTGACGACCTTGGCCTTCTCCTTGTCGATCCTGAAGTCTTTCGTTAGGACGTTAAACGAATAGTTTCCCTCGTCTTTGGCTTTGACGGTGACCGTGGCGGTGCCCACGTTGGTATTGCTGCTGTACGCCACCGTATACTCGTCAGCCGGAATCAGGTTCCCACTCTCATCCTCCAGAGTGACAGTCGGCTCCTTTGCGGTGCCGTCATAGATGTAATACTGCGTGGGCGTGGGCGCCGTCGCGCTATCGTCATTTTCCAAGCCCTCGCCGCTCAGCGTGATCTCAGGCGTCACCGGCTTTTTCTCAATCTCCACATCCACACTTGCCGGAGCCAGGCCGGTATAATTGGGCGTTTCCTGGACGCGGTACCAGACGGTATAAGTGCCCGCGTTGGTGGCCTTCGGGAAATCGGCGAAATAGGGCCCCTCCTCGCTCAGTGCGTATTCCACCGGCACACTGCTGGGGTCAGCCGCTGCCCCAGTGGCAATCAGCGCCTGCTCAGTCCCGTCATAGATCAGCGTCGCGGGAACCGGCGGGGTTGTGATCTTTGCAACAGCCTTGCGGATCGTCGCCGTGACGGTGAGGCTGGAGTAGGAAACGTCGTAATGCTGGGAATTGGCGCCCTGGACTGTCACCTTGCTCACATCCACGGTCACCAGCTTATCCACACCGGCGTTTGCGTCGCTGAACGTGCCTTCCAAGCCCGAGATGGTAATCGTATCCCCGGGCAGGACGCCCTGCTCCACTACGGCGTGGATGGTGGCAATGTTATCGCCGTTATAGTCTTTATCCTCCGCCGTTACCGTGGCGACAACGGACTTTTTGTCCGCCACGAACGTCCAGGTAGCCGTAGCATCGTCATAGTTTCGTATATTCGTCTCTGGGTCTACACCGGACTTCGTAGCCTTGATCGTAATCGTTCCAGCGCCCGTGATCTTGACCCGGCCGCTGGTGGCATTGACGGTTGCCGAACCATCGTTTCCGGTATCGGTAACAATCTCCCATGTGACATTGCCATTGCCCGAGCCGCCCAAGGTGCTGAGGGTAAACTCAGCACCATAGACGACGGTGTCGGGCTTATTGGTGATGGACAGCGTCTCCTGTTCCCGGAGGGTGATTTTGAACTCGACTGTAACGGTTTGGATTGCGTAATTGCCGCCGGGCTTGTCGGAAACTTCAACCGTGGCCGGATTGCCGTCCGTGCTCACGTTCCGGTTGTTGTCATATTTCACCGCATACTCGGTATCCAGCAGGACGGTCACATTATCCTCGTCCTTGACCTCGACACCGGGCTGATGATACCCGCCGGTGTACAGGTATGTATATTGGGACAGGGTGACAATGGGCGTGATCAGCTTGCGCTGGATTTCCACGCCGGAAATCTTGAGCGGGCCGACTGCAAGAAAGTTTTCAGTCTCCTCCGTCTGATACCAAACGTCATACTCGCCCGCGTTAATACCGGTTGGAATCGTCGTGGAGTAGGTACCGCTTTCACTTGTGGCAAATTTGATTACCACGCCGTCCCGTGCCGCCGCGCTGTGCAGGGTGCCCGCAGTCACCAGCGTCTGCTCGGTGCGGTCGAACGTAAGCTCTATCGCGGCGGGAGGCGTGAGGATTGGACTGATTTTGTTGATAATCAGCGTGATCGGTTCGCTGGAGGCCGCCTCATAGTTCGGCACGTCCACCGGCTTTTCCGGGAGGCTGACCACCACATCGTATGTACCGGCGTTGGTGGGCAGGCCGTCCGTGTAGGCGGTGTCCGTTGACGCCTTGTAGGAATACTGGAGATACTGGTGCAGGTCCACATCGGACGTGATATTGATGGTGACAGGCGGGAGCTCGCCCGCCTCCACCGGGTCGCCGTCATAGGGTACGGTTACCGGAACCTGTATGACAGTCGTATCCCACTCAAGCACAGGCTTTTCCAGATCGGCTTGGGTAAAGAGATAGTCCTTGGTGAAGGTCCCGTTACCAGTGCCCATCACCACGGTAACCTTGACCGTAACGCTGGTGTTCCCCACATCGGCGTGGACGGAATAGTCAACCGCATAATCGGCATCCTCAGTCAGCGTCGTGCCGTCCTTGGCCGTGACGGTAACGGTGCCGTTCGCGGGCTTGACGCTGCCGCTGTTGCTGGTGTCATAGGCCAGCTCCTTCAAGCTCTCCCGGTTTACCATAACGGTGACCTCGTTGCCGCAGAGGGCACAGGTCCCCTTCCCATTCTCATCAAAGGTGAACGTACAAGGTTCCGTTCCCTCCGCTTTACAAACCTGACAGGTCCATTTATGGGTGATGGCGCCGGTGTTGGCCACATAGGTTTTGTTAAAATGGTCGGTACACTCTTTGACCACCAGCGTCTTGGCCGCTGCCGCATCCACCGACAGAATCGGATTCCCGCTTCCGTCAAAGAAGGCATAACCCGGCGCCAGCAGGTCGGCAAAATCACCGCCCGCCATCCGAATCGCGGCACTGCCGCCGGAATATGTGCCGGCGGCCAGCTGCACTGTCGCGCCAGAAGCAATGTCCAGGGCATAGGTTTTACCGGTGATAGCCGTGGCCTCTCCCTTGACGCTCAGGAGGCCGCCGGGCTGGACCTCCACACCGGCGCCTTTACCAGAGGTAACTGTACCTGTGAGGTACAGCTGGCCCGCCCCGGTGACCTTCAGGACGCTTGCGCTCGGGCAGGACAAAGTATACCCATTTGTGTTGTACAGCAGGGGTATTTTTACTTCATACGGGGAATCGGAATCGTAGACCTTATCCTCCGGCAGCGTGATTCCTTGAATCGAGTCGGGGATACCAGGGAAATCGTCGCTCACTGCCGCAATTCCCATCTCGTCGATCTGCTCCTGCAGGGCGGCACAGCGCGACAGATCCACCTGCTGCTGCTCGTCATAGCTCAGCTGGTCATACAAGGCGTAGATTTCATTGAGCTGGGCCTGGACCTGCTCGCTGTTGTATGCTGAGACGCCGGCGGGCAGCTTGCCGATCAAGCCGTCAATGGGGCAGACCCGGCAGACAAACGCACACAGCGCGCCGGGATCTGCCGGGGCATAGCCGCAGGTATCGTCATGCTCGTGGGGGCAGGACAGCGTCCGGGTGACGCAGCCGCTGTCCTCTGCACAAACATGCGTACACGCATCCGGTTCATCCGTCTCGGGATCATAGTCCGGATTTGAATAGCACTCGGCTGTATGCGCGTGAATACAGTCCGTTTCTGTTGTATAGCAGCCATCATCGTGAATGTGGGTGCATTCCTGTTCCAATGTTGGCTCTCTATACCCGCACTCATCCGTGTGCGCCGGATGATGTGGGCACAGACCACCGCCTGTCCCATCGTCAGCCGCAAACGCCCACATGGGGCATAGGTTCAGGCACAAGGCCAGGGCGATTATGAGACTTAGTACTCTGCGTTTCATGCTGTAACCTCCCAAACTCATGAGGACGCCGCGCCCAGTGCGCAAGCCCCCCAATATAGCAATTTTATTTTACCACCGGAACTGCGAATTGTCCACTGCCGGAACAACAATTTTCTCCAGCGGAGAGGCATATTTTCACCCTTGTAAAGCTGTTCAGGCCAATATATAACAAGAAAACCCTGCCGTGACAGAGGGATTTGGTGCAGCATTCATTTCCTGGACTGGCAACGGCCCGCGGGCTTGCATAAAAAGGAGGTTTGCAGACTGTGTTCCGGGATGGGAGGCAGTCTGCACGCGCAGCGTGAATGCTGTCCCTCGTCCCGGAAACACTATAGTCAAGCCGGGTTCAGGCGGTCTGGCAATCCTGGAACATGAGCTGGAGCTGAGCCAAAACCATGTCCCAATTTCGACATCTGACAGTCCAGTGCTCGACAATTTTCCTGCTGGCCAGATAGAGCATTTTGCGCAGGAGGGATACTGCCTGCGCCACTTTTCCTTAAAGGCCATCAGGTTTTCCAGCGCCTCATCTTCGGTGACGGCAGTGTAGACCTTCTTCAAATCAGCCATCAGCGGTTTGATGTCCTTATAGCTGACAAACCGGGTCCAGAAATACGAAAGGATATACCGCCTCTAAGGGCCGGTTCTGCCATACTGTGACCTCTGGCATGATCTTCTCGCTGATCTTACTTACTAACTCCGGCGAGATGTCCACATCGTACAGGCTCTTGATCTGTTCTGAGATGTCCCGCTGGCTCATCCCACAGGCATACAGCCCCAGGATTTTCTCCTCCATCCCGTCCGCGTTCCGGCTGTACTTGCCGATGATCTGCGGCTCATATTCTCCATTCCGGTCCCGGGGAACCTTCACTTCCACCGCTCCCAGCTGGGTCTTTACCGTCTTTTTTGAGTAGCCGTTGCGATAATTCCGGGGCTTATTTTCGACGGCTGTTTCCGTCGTGCGCTGACTTTTCGTACTCCAGCTCTGCGTCCAGTTCACTTTCCATTACCTGCCGCAGTACGTCCCGGAACATCTCCTTCATCGCGTCCATGATCTCTGTGGTGCTGCTGAACTTTTGGCTGTCCACGTATGCTTTCAGCATTTCTCTCGGTGTCTGTTCCATAATAACACATCCTTTCAATCAAGTTTATTTCCTGCTCCGATTCTTGACTGATAGGATGTCTTTTATTCTCTTTTACACAATCTTTTCGGGGCTCTCCTGATATTTGACGCAAATATTAGTGTTAATGGTATCCACATATTTTCTGGACGAATTAGCCGGTCTTTATTATTTTGCACACTTCGTTCAAAAACACCTATTATTCTATCCCGCATACGCTTAGTTCTAAAGTATTGATTGGATATATAAAATGAGAATTTATCTCAATTTTCTTCCATGTCTCCAGAAGCTGAGACTACACTGCCTAAGCTTCTGGAGGAATATCTGAGATGATGACTCAATTTGGGCATGGAGTTTCTCAACAAACTCAGTAGACATACGATATGTAATTACAACTAATTTCAAGCCCTGATTTTGGTGTGATTTTATCAAACGAAAGCAAAACCTGCGTATAACTATCGTTACACGCAGGTTTTGCCTACAATGGCGCAATGTGGCAAAATCGCTTTTTCAGGACTCGGCTAAAGTGGTCCTCCGTGCGAACCCAACGAAGCGGGTTACAAGAGAAAAGGAGGGACACGCAAGTGCCAGATCAGCATTTAGGATGGGCCAAGGCCTCGCCCCGGAGTAGGCGCTCGACATCACTGACAATGATATCGAGAGAGATGGCGGCCAAATTGCTGCAGTTACCAGCACGGTGGGGCGTCAGGGTCACATTATCCAGCTTCAGGATAGGATGTTCCTCGGGGATTGGTTCCACAGAGAATACATCCAAGCCGGCGCCGCCAATTTTCTTCGCAGCAAGCGCTTCGACCAGAGCATCCTCGTCCACCAAGCCAGCCCGAGCTGTATTGATAAAGAAGGCGTGTGGCTTCATCATCCCGATGAGCTCTCGAGTCACCAGGCCCTGGGTGTCCTTGGAGAGGCGGGCGTGGACGCTGACATAATCAGCCGAGCGCATCAGCTCTTCCAAGGTCACCTTGCGGCAACCCGTTTTATCAAAAACCTCGGCAGGGCAGAAGGGATCATAAGCAATGATCTCACAGCCGAAGGCCTGCAATTTGGCCGCCACCCGCTGTCCGATGATCCCATATCCGACCAGGCCCACGACAGCGCCTTTTAAGCTCTTGATGTAGGAGGAATTGGGGCAGTCGTTCATCCACTCGCCGTCGTGATCGGTGATGCTCATGCGGGCGATATTCCGGGACTCGGCCAGGATGAGGCCCACTGTGTAGTCAGACACGGGATCGGCTAGACGACCAGGTGCTACCGCCACTTTTACGCCCCTGCTGGCGGCGGTCTCAAGATTCACGTTTTCCGCCCCGCTGCGGGTAACGCCGATCATTTTTAGTTTGTTGGCGCTTTCGATCACTTTGGAACCTATGGGGGCAAAATTGGTCAGAATGACATCGGCGTCGGCAGCTTCGCGGAGCAGATCCTCGTTTACCGGGAACGGTTCGGGGCCGACCTTCTCTACTTTTGAGGCATATTCTACAAACTGGCCGCGGTCCCAGCCCTTTTGTGCCTCGACGTAAACAATCTGTGCGTCATAGGCCTCCAGGCGCTTCAAAACGCGCTGGGTATCCTCCGCCATAACCTTTTCATAGGTCATAGAAGCGTCTACCACCATTACTACTTTACATTTAGGCATAATCTACAAATGCTCCTTGCATTATAGAGTAGTAGTTATTAAAGCCCCTCTCCAAGGGCTGTGCTACACTGTAAGGGATGCTGTGGATCGGTTGGCGGCTCCTACCACACAGATGGTTCTTGAAAGGTTCTGGTCACAGCCCCTTCAAGTATCGTCCCGTCCGGCGACGATTTCCAGCACCTCGGCCGACGTGGATGCCTTGAGTGCGCGATCCGCAAGTAACTGCGCCTCGTAAAAATCCAATTTCCGCAGCTGCTTTTTGACATAGGGGATCGAAGCTGCGGTCATGCTGAACTCATCCAGATCCATGCCCGCCAGAAGCGCGGTCACGCGCGGGTCACCCGCGAATTCGCCGCACATACCGGTCCACTTGCCCGCAGCGTGGGAAGCATCGATGACGCGCTTAATCGCGCGGAGAACCGCTGGATGCAGCGGGTCGTATCTGTTGGCAATGCGGGAGTTTCCACGGTCCACAGCCAGCGTGTACTGGGTCAAATCATTTGTGCCAATCGAAAAGAAATCCACGTGCTGGGCCAGAATATCCGCCATCATGACCGCGGCAGGGGTTTCCACCATGATCCCAACCTCGATATCCTCCTGAAAGGGAGTGCCTTCCGCCCGTAATTCTTCCTTGCAGCGCTCCAGAAGCCGGTTGGCGGCCAGCAGCTCCTCCAGAGAAATAATCATGGGATACATGATCCTCAGGGTTCCAAACACACTTGCCCTGAGGATTGCCCTCAGCTGAGTTTTGAACACATCCTCGCAGTCCAGGCACATACGGATGGCCCGCCAGCCCAGGAAAGGATTTTCCTCCGGCTCAAAGGCATAATAGGGCAGGGCCTTGTCGCCGCCGATGTCCAGCGTGCGAATGATAACCGGACGTCCGGTTCCCATCTCTGCGGCAACTGCCCGATAGGCCTCAAACTGTTCCTCCTCGGCGGGGAACTGGGTATTGTTCATGTACAAAAATTCCGTGCGGTACAGGCCGACGCCCTGGGCGCCGTGCCTGACCGCCCCGGCTAGGTCGCCGGGGCCGCTGATATTGGCGCACAACTCGAAGCGTTTTCCGTCCCTGGTCTGCGCAGGTTGTTCACGAAGGGCACTCAGAGCCTCCCGCTCACGCAGAAAATCTCCCCGCTTTTTCTCGAAGCGTTGGATCTCATCGGCGGTGGGGGCAATTACAATGCTGCCGGTCAAGGCGTCCAGAATGGCACATTCTCCGCCGGACACCTGTTCCAGAATACCGGCGGCTCCGACAACTGCGGGAATTTCCAGGCTGCGGGCAAGAATCGCGGTGTGAGAGGTCCGTCCCCCCAATTCAGTGATGAAGCCCAGGGCGTGCTCAAAATCCATCGTGACAGTTTCCGAAGGGGTCAGCTCCCTGGCGACTATAATGCAGTCCTCAGGCAGGTGGCTCAGATTGACCCGCTGTACGCCCGCCGCATTTTCCAGGATGTGGCGGCCCACGTCCTGGATATCCGCCGCCCGCTCCCTGAGGTAGGGGTCCCGGAGTTCTTGGAACAGAGCGGCGATTTCAGCCGTGCCGTCCGCGATGGCATAGAGCGCATTGCGGTGTTCGTCAATGATCCTGGTTCGGACGGCCTCCTCCAGCACCGGGTCTTCCAGAACGGAAAGGTGAGCGGAAAAAATCTCGGCCTGCTCCGCGCCCAGCCGTTGCGCAGCAGACTGGGAAAGCGCCTCGATTTGTTCCCGCGCCGCCGCTAGGGCATCCGCAAAACGCTTCAGCTCAGCCTCAACCTTGTCCTCAGGAATGGCATCCGGGCAAAGGGGGATCTCTGCTTGGCGGAGGACGATCACCCTGGCAATGGATATGCCTTCGGATACAGGGATGCCTTTGCACTCAAATCTCATGAGCGGTGTCTCCTCCTCATTCGGTGAGGCTGGAAATGAAGTGCACGACGGCTTCCAGGGCCTCCTGCTCATCCTCCCCCTCCGCCTGGACGGAAATCTGGCTGCCCATGTTCAGGTCAAGGGTGAGAATACGAATAATGCTTTTTGCATCGCCGCTCTTATCGTCATGAAAGAGGGTGATCCTGCTCTTGTATTTTTTTGCCAATCCGGCAAGATTGGAAGCAGGCCGTGCGTGCAGCCCAGTCTTGTTGACCACTTGAACTTGTGCTTTTACCAAAGTTATTACCTCCTGCTCGGGCCGGGCACATGATAGGGCGCGGCCTCATCCGTTCCAAGTGAACGTATACTCCATCACATCGGTTACCTGAAGGGATTCCGTATACTTGACGACCCGGCCCTCAGTGTTGACAATGCTGCTGCTTACGGCGACCAACGGCCTTTTGCTGGTCAGGTGCAGCAGTTCCATCTGCCGCTTGGATGGGACGGTCGGGGTCAAGGTCTGATTGGAGTATGCGATATCCACGTGAAATTGTTCCTGCATGATACGGACTAGGGACTGGTGCTCCAGATCCCATGGATTGATGCCGGGGAAGAGTTCCTCCGGCAGATAGATATGCTCTAAGGATACCGGCGTGCTGTCGGCAAAGCGCACCCGGTAAATTATGACCACAGGGGCGTTGAGGGAAACGTCGAAAAGATGCGCCTGGGCGGCGGTGGCGGGTTGGGTGTTCATTGTGATGATCCGGGAGGAGGGAACCCGCCCGGAAGCCACGATTGCCTCGTACATACTCCGGCTGTTGACCATCTGGCGGTTTTTGATCTTTGCCACGAAATGTCCCTTGTTGGGCTCCCGCTTGACAATGCCCATGGAGCACAGTTCCTCCAGCGCATTGCGGACGGTCACACGGCTGACCTGATACGTCTGGCACAAGGTGCTCTCCGCCGGCAGCTTATGGCCGGGCTTGAGAATCCCGTTGTGAATCTGCTGCTTAATATCCGTTACGATTTGATAATAGAGGGGCACTGTGGAATTTAACTTCATTGTGAACACCACCCTGATAAAAGTTGAACATTTTCACTCGCTATATTAACACGGTTCCCCTATGATTGACAACCAGAGCTTGACAAAAAACATTCAACTTTTCCCATGTGCCCTTACAACATAGTACCGCCGCTGCAGTCAATGGCCGCGCCAATAATCTGGCTTGCGCAGTCAGAGGCCAGGAACGCCACAACGCGTCCGATTTCGATTGGGGTCGTGAAGGCGCCGGTGGGCAGCAGCTGGCGCATCCGCTCGGTGCGCGGCTCGCCGTTCGGATAGGTGCGCTCAGTCTGGACATAGCCGGGAATGACACCGTTTACACGGATCTGATACGGAGCCATTTCGTTGGCAATCCCCTTGGTTAGGCCATAGGCCCCGGATTTTGCGCAGATGTACGATGTATTGTCCTTGCTGTTTGTGGTGAACGCCGATTTGGAGAGCACATTTACAATTGCTCCCGCCCGCTCCCGCTCTCTGCACAGCTGGACAAAGGTCCGGCTCATGAAAAACTGGCTGTTGAGGGTGATCTCCTGCACAGAGCGCCAATCCTCAGTTGTCAGCTCATGAAAGGGCTTGCGGATCGCGCCGCGGCCGGCGTTATTGACCAGAATATCCACGAAGCCAAACCGGTCCAGCGCGGTCTGGAAGATCTGCTTTACGGCATCCTCCTGGCTCACGTCGCCCTCTGCCGGAACCAGAATGGTTCCGGTACGCTGGCTCAGGCCTTGGATAAAGGTGAGGGTTTCATCGTCATGGGTCAGATCGGCCACCACGATATTGCAGCCCTCCTCGGCCAGCGCCGTGACGCAGCCTTTTCCGATGCCCCGGCCGCCGCCCGTTACAATGGCTGTTTTTCCTTTCAGCTGTAGGTCCATAAATTATATCCCGTCCTTTGGTAGTTACATATGGTAGACTTTCTTCATAAATTCGGTGAGATCAGGGCTCATTTCGGCACAATTTGCCGCGACAAGGGCGGCAAGCTCGTCGCCGCGGCACTCTTCCCGATTGGAAAGAACCTCGATCAGCATAGGGACGCTGATGCCAGACACGGCGGAAATGCGGCGGGTCTTGGCGACCTTTGCCAGGGTTTTGAACGGAGTGCCCCCCATAATATCCACGCACACGAACACGTTGCCGTCATACTTGTCCACGAGCGCACTGAGCGCGGCCTCATAGGCGTCTGGGTCCATGCCCTCTTCCAGCGGGAGAGCCTCCACGCGTTCAGCGTCCCCGAAAATCATTTTCGTGGAGTCGATGAGGGCCTGACAGACAAATCCGTGGGAGATGACCAGGACTGCCGGGATGTTTTGCTCCATCGAAATGCCTCCTTATGCCTTTCCGCACTGGTTGAACAGCTTCATGTAATGGGTCAGTTTGGCTTTATAGCCTTCGCTGAGCAGGGAATACCCCAGGTGTGCTCGCTTGAGCTCGCCATGGTGAGCCACTAGATTGTCGATGCCAGCCTGGAACAGATCGGTGCCGATGTTGACTTTAGTGATGCCCTCGCGGGTGGCCCGGGCCAGATTTTCATCACCGGAGCCAGAGCCGCCGTGCAGGACCAGGGGAACATCCACCTCGTCGTAGATGGCGTGGAGCAGGTCGAAATTAAGATGAGGGGTTCCCACGTATTTCCCATGGGCCGTGCCGATGGCGATGGCCAGCGCATCCACCCCGGTCCGCTCCACGTACTCCCTAGCCTGCCGCGGATCCGTAAGGCCGGCGTTCCGGTCCGCATCGTAGGTTTCGCCGCTTCCCACATGGCCCAGCTCTGCTTCCACGCTGACGCCCACCGCATGAGCGATCTTGACTAGCTGGGCTACCTCTGCCACATTTTCTTCGTAAGGCAGGCTGGAGCGGTCTACCATAATCGAGGAAAAGCCGGAGCGGATGGCGATAATGGCCTGTTCAAACGTGCCGCCGTGATCCAGGTTGAGGGCAACGGGTATCGGGGCCTTCTCCGCCATCTCAATGACCAGTTTTGCCAAAAGGGGGACGTCAGGCGTGGCGTTGAAGATCAGGTCCAGGATGATCGGGGCCTGGTTTTCCACAGCCGCCTCGATGGCTGTGCGGGCAGAGTCCTCATTGCAGATATTGGGGGCGACCACGCCGTACTTTCCCGCCCGGGATTTTTGCAGGATGTCGGTCATATTGACCAGCATAGACAGGACTTCCTTTCTCAGAAAAATAGGGGGCACTGCGGGGTGGTTATACCGCGCGACAGCGCCCCCGAATGAAATGCGTTGTTCAGACGATCCCGAAGAAAGACAGGACCAGGGCCGCGACCAGTATGATGACGATCAGCTTCAGATATTTGCCGCCCTTGGAGAAGTAGCGGTAAGTACCCAGCAGCAGGATGAAGGGGATCAGGCCGGGCATAATCCCATCCAGCAGGCTCTGGATCACATATGTTTTGTCGATAGCGGCCGTGGAGATCTCAAGGGCAATGTTGAGCTTACAGTAGCTGGAACCCATACAGCCCAGCATGAACATACCAAGCACGCCGCCGCCAGTCATCAGTTTTTTCATCCAGCCGCCCTTAAGCAGGGCCATGATGGAGCGGCGGCCCATTTTATAGCCCAGGTCAAAGGAGAATATGCTGGCGATGCACGAGCCCAGGCGGATCAGGGGCTCCATCAGCAGACCAGCGACCACAGAGCCGCCCAGTGCGAAGGGCAGGAACACCGTGCGGATGACGGGGGCCAGGGTTGTCCAGAGGATGCTGTCGCCGAAGCCGGCAAAGGGACCCATGAGGGAGGACTTGAGGGTGACTACGTCCTCGCCGGTGATGGCCTCCTCGCCTGCGGCAATCTGCTCTTCCATAGCCAGGGCCGCGCCCATGATGCAGTTGCCCAGAGACATCTCGGAGATGTAGGGGAGCAGGTGCCGCTGAAGGGCAGCGGAGAGCTCCTCGTCGTTGTTCTGATACAGCTTGCGCAGCACGGGGGTCATGGCATGGCCGACGCCGGTGCCGTACATGGCCTCAAGGCTGTTGCCAAAGCGGTGGAACAGGATCACGCGCCAGGCGGTCTTGTGGCAGTCGGACTTGGTGACCGCGCCGTCAAAGCCCTGGCCCTTGCCGAACAGCTCAGCAAGATTGAAGGACTCCTCGCCCTCGCTCTTCGGGAAGGCCAGTTGGACATAGATGATGGCGAAAACCAGACCGAACATAGTCGCCACCAGCATGGGCATACCGGAGATTTTCATAACAAAGAAGCCAGCGATGAAGAAAGGAAACAGGTTTTTCCGGCCAATGAAAGTGGCGCAGAGCACCAGGCCGAATCCGGGCAGCACGCCGCCCACAACGGATAGGGCGTTCATAATCCATGCGGGGATAATGTCCATAATGGCGGCGGTTCCGGTGCTGACGCCGATCATAATGGCGGTGACGATGGGCACACGGATGATGAACTGAACCGCCCAGGGGCCCAAGGTGTTGCAGATAGTGAGGCCTTTAAAATTCAGCTTCTCAGCATAAACCAGAGCCTTCCGGTTCCAGACGCCGTTGACCATTCGGCGCAGGTTGTCCATAAAAGTCCCCAGGATGCCGAAGGGGACGGCCAGGAGTACGGCGGTCTCGGGATCAAGGCCGGAGGTGAGCGCGACGGGGATGGCGACACAGGCAGCCAGAGAGTCGTCAGCGGGCATATTCGCGCCTACTGCCGCCACAGAGATATACATGATGTTGATGCTGGCACCCAGGATTGTGCCGGTGACAACGTCGCCGTAAATCAGACCGAATATGACGCCGATGAACGTGGGGTTCATTAAGGCCCGGCCCAGATTACCCAGGTCAAGGTTGCAGAGCCAATAGTAAACTGCAACCAGAATACAAACTCCAATGGACAGTTGCATGTCTATTCCTCCCTATTTCTGATTTACTTTTACATACACGGAGGTACGGTGCGGGATGCTGATCAGCCTCGCAGCTTGCGGACCACAGAGTCCAGCGCGACCGAGCGGTCTTCAGGCGTCGGGTGGAAGTACACGTTGACGCCCGAAGCGTTCAGGCTGATGAGCGCGTCCAGCTCTGTGTCGCTGAGATGGACGGTGTTGTTGGCCTGCTTGCGGCCTGGAGCCTTAGGCACCTGGCCGATGTTGATGGACTCATAGCGGATACCGGCGTCATAGGAGCGCTTCGCGGTGTCCACGTTCTGGAACAGCAGGATGGTATTGCTTGTGCCGTAGCCGTCTTCACTCCATTTCTGGAGCGCTTGCTCCTCCGTGTAAACGATGACCTTTACTCCGTGAGGCGCCGCCATATAGAGCAACTCGGTCAGGAAATCATCTGCGGCGGTTTTGTTATCCACCACAATAATCTGCTGTGCAGCCAGCACTTTGGTCCAGCGGGTCGCCACTTGTCCATGGACCAGTCGGGCGTCCACTCGTGTCATTACGATATTACTCATGCTTTCCCCTCCTTTCTTTGTCAGATGGCGGCGGTCCGTTCACGCGAACGCTGCCGCAGGGCTTTACACGCAGACACCCTTTTGCGGGCGCCGCAGCAGAGCTTCACAATTTGATCCTGCTTAGTATGTGATATTTTAGCTAAATCTAACAATACAATATTGCATTAAAATTGTCAAGATATTTTTTCAAAATATAACAATATTTCGTCTTGACAAAATGCTCAAAAAAGATACAATACTAGTGAGGCGCAGGGTGTACAATAAAAAGACAATCTAAGGGTACGGCAAATCTGAATGACAAAAGGAGTTGATAGCGGATGGATTTGAATCACCGTGGAAAAACAGTGATCGTGACGGGTGGCTCTAAAGGGATCGGCGTTGGGATATGTGAGGTTTTTGCTCAGGAAGGCGCGAACCTGGTCATCAATTATCATAGGGACTCCCAAAGCGCGGCTGACCTGATTGCACGGCTGACCGGCAGCTATGACTGCAAAGCGGTGGCGGTGAAGGGCGACGTGGGATGCGAGGCGGATGTGCTGCGCATTTTTGACGCTGCGATGGACGCTTTTGGGCAGGTGGATATTTTGGTAAACAATGCCGGTCGGGGGTATACCATTGATTTCCGGGAGACCACGCTGGAGCAGTGGAACCAGGCGCTGAATGACAACCTCACCGGACAGTTCCTCATGTCGCGGGAATTTGCTCGCCGGGTTATACCCACCGGGCGCCGGGGGTGGATTGTCAATATTCTCTCCAAGGCCTCTATGACCTCCACCACAAAAGGCAGGGTATGCTATGTGGCAAACAAAGCGGGAGAGGTTGGGCTGACGCATTCCATGGCGGTAGACCTGACGGAGTATGGGATCCATGTGAATGGGGTTATGCCCGGTTTTGTGCTTGCGAACACGCTGCTGACGCAGCGCACGGAGGACCCGGAGGAATTCGCCCGGCGCGTGGACCGTGTTCCCATCAAGCGGGTGGGGGAGCCGTGGGAAATTGGCACCATGGTAGCGTTCCTGGCAAGCGAGCAGTGTGAGCTGGCGGTCGGAACTACGGTCGATATGACGGGTGGCCTGCTACTGGGGTTCTGATATGGGACCTTTTACGCTGATTTGCTCAGACCTTGACGGCACCCTACTGGACAATACCGGCCGTATTCCCCCGTACAGTGCGGAGATAATAACCAGGGCCAGGGCGGAAGGCGCCGTATTCTGCCTGACCTCAGGCAGGCCGCCGGCCATGATGCTGGCCTACTATGCCCGCCTGGGGCTTGACTCACCCATCATAGCGAACAACGGCTCCATCGTCTGGTTTCCCAGAACGCAGGAACGCCTGCGGTATTGTCCTGTTCCGATGGAACCCGCGCTGGATTTTCTGTCTTTCTGCCAAAAAAACGGGATGGACTGGGCCATTTTTACCCAGGATGCCGTTTACATCCAGAACAGTCCGGCCCGGCTGCGCCGTTACGGCGAATACAATTCCTTGGCCGTCGCACAGGGCGTGGAGCCTATCCGAGTGCGGATCATTTCATCGGATGCCCAAGCCAGGGATGCCCTGGCTGAAGGCGGGCTTCGCATTTCGGTGGTTCTCCGGGACAACTGGGAGGAGGGTGCGCTGGAGAAATATTTTTCTCGGGAGCGTGGGGTGACGCATGTCCATTCCACGCCGGAGTCCTATGATGTGCTTGCCCCCGGCGTAGACAAATGGAGCGGGATTTTGGCCGTCAGCCGGTATTATGGAATTCCTGAAGACCGGATTTGCGTGTTTGGCAACGATATCAACGACATGGAGATGGTCACGCGGGCGGAAACCGCATTCGTGGTCTCCAACGCGGAACTGCCGCTGCTGGATCAGGCCCGCACGGTAATCAGAAGCAACCAGGAGGAGGGGGTGGCCCATGCCATTGAGCAGTACATCCTGGGCAGTATTGTCCGTCCTGCTGGTTCAAATGAAAGGAGGAAAACATGAACAATTTCAGTTTTTACAGCCCCACCAGATTTATCTTCGGAAGAGGAGAGGAGAACCGGGTTGGCAAGTACGCTGCTGCCTGCGGCGCGAAAAAGGTTCTGGTGCTGCACTATGGCACCGGCATGGATTTTGAAAACCAGCTGATGGACCGGGTATTTGCTTCCCTGAAAGACGCTGGAATCAGCTGGGTGGACTTTACCGGGATCAAACCAAACCCAACCGTGGAGCGTGCCGAGGAGGGTGCGGCCCTTGTACGAGAGCAGAATATTGACTTCCTGCTCCCGGTGGGCGGCGGCAGCGTGATTGACACCGCGAAATACATTGCCGTAGCCGCCCTGTATGAAGGCGATGCCTGGGCCGACTTCTATTTGAAAAAGGCTCCGGTCAACAACGCCATGCCTGTTGGCGCCATCAACACCCTGCCCGGGACCGGCAGCGAAGGGTCTATGAGCTCCGTTGTCACTAATGGTGTGTTGAAGCGATCGCTGAATGACGATAAAATCCGCCCCGTATTTGCCATTATGAATCCGGAGCTCTCCTTTACGCTCCCGCCTTTCCAGACCGCTAGCGGTGCGGTGGATATCATGGCCCATGTGCATGAGCGGTACTTTACCCGGGGTGAGGACAACTACCTTACAGACAATTTGGGAGAGTCCGTGTTCCGCACCGTAATCAAATATCTTCCCATTGCCCTGCGTGAGCCCGAAAATTACAATGCTCGGGCGCAGCTCCTGTGGGCCAGCGTTTTGGCGCACAACGACAGCTGCGGCGTAGGCCGCGTGGTGGAGGGCACCGTCCACGGCATCCAGTCGGAGATTGGGGGGATGTACGACTCGGCCCATGGCGCAGGTGTGGCCTGCGTCACCCCCGGATGGATGAAATACGTTTATAAAGAGGATCCGCGTCGATTTGTCCGCTATTTCACGCAGGTTTGGGGGATGGAGAACGATCCGTACGACCCTGAGGGCATGATTCTGGCAGGCATCGAGCGGCAGAAGGATTTTTACCGTTCGGTTGGCATCCCTGTCCATTATGCGGAGCTGGGGGTCAAAAAGGAGGATATTCCCACGCTGGCCTCTACAGTTCGCCGGGGCCCCGACGGCCTGGCGGGCAACTTCAAAAAACTTACGACAGAGGACATCATCAACATCTACGCCCTCTTTGAATAAAAGTTTGCATTCTTATTTCAAATCAGATATAATATAGGAGGAAATCGTATGCCGCTCGTTACACTGAAAGAGATCCTTGCGCCCGCAAAAGAACAGAACTACGCTGTTGCCGCCTTCGACACCATGGACTTTACTCTGACTGAAGGCATAATCCAGGCTGCCGAGCAGACGGGAAAGCCTGTCATCCTGATGCTTCCAGGGTTCATCTTTGACCGGCCGGACGCGCAGTCCATGCTGGACTTTAACCTGGACCGTATCGCCAAATCCCCGGTGCCCATCTGCTATCACCTGGATCACGGAAAGGCCGATGAATGCATCAAGGCCATCCATGCAGGCTGCTCTTCGGTGATGTATGACGGATCCAGCCTCCCCATCGAGGAGAACATCGCCATTACTAAGGAGATTGTAAAAGTTGCTCATACCTGCGGGGTCAGCGTTGAGGCCGAAATCGGCCATGTGGCTGCCCCCGAGGGCAGCGTGGAAGGCAGTGTGGCGGACGAGTCTAAGTTCACCGAACCAAAGGACGCGGCTTACTTCGTGGAGCAGACCGGCGTAGACGCCTTGGCAATCGCGTTCGGCACGGTGCATGGCGTATACCGTGGAACGCCCCATCTGGATTTAGACCGTTTGGCGCAGATCAAAAAGCTGGTGGATGTTCCCTTGGTCATGCACGGCGGCAGCGGTCTGCCTGAGAGCGATTTCCGCAACGCGGTCAAATATGGCATCAATAAGATCAATTTCTTCACAGGAATGTCTTTGGCTACCATCGCGGCCATGCGCAGGCTGATTGAGGAAACTGACGGCCGGGTCCGCTATATCAAGCTCTACGACACCGCTCTTCAGACCGTGATCGAGTGTGCCAAGGAACAGATGGAGATTTTTGGCACGAAGTCGATTTACACGTAATTTTGGAGAGAAGGACGGCTGGCTGTAGGTACGGAGGGATAGCTTTGGAACGGACAACGACAGCGGGGACAAGATACACAGAAGCTGTTTCAGCGTTGGAGGAAATGATTAAGACCGGCTCGCTTCCGTATGGAGAACGGTTTCCGACCGAAAAGTGCCTGTGCGAAATGCTCGGCATCAGTCGGCCGACCCTGCGCAAGGCTATAGATGAGATCATTGCCTTGGGATTGGCGGAACGCCGGGCCAACAAAGGGATCTATGTGAGCTACTCCAAAGTTGGCGTCAACTGGGATCGGCCCTACAGTGTCCACCAGGAGCTGCTTCGGGCGGGCATCCGCCCTTCGTCTAAGATCCTGTCCTTCGCCCGCATAGAGGCTGACAGTGCGCTTAGCGAGGTGATGCGTTGTTCGGAAGGCGAGCCGTTGCTGGAATTTTTTAGGGTGCGGTATGCCGACGAGCGCCCTTTTAATATCAATCATATCTACTTGATTGAGCGCTTTTTCCCGGAATTTAACCCTTGGCTGCTGATCGAACGCTCGCTGCACGAGATCATAAAAACGGATTATAAACTAAGCATCGCCCAATCGGTGCAGTATATAAACGCGGCGTTTGCGACCAAAGAGCAGGCAAAGCATCTGGATGTGCCCTTGAGGACTCCACTGCTGACCTCTTCCAGCGTTGTGACGGCGGAGGATGGTTCGGTGATATCTCACCAGTTGTCCTGGATCAATACAGACGTGGTTCCGTACACATACAAATGCGTTTGGCGATAACAAAACAGGCGCACTGCAAATCAAATTGCAGTGCGCCTGTTTTTACTTTTCCGCGGAAACCATCCTTATAAGCACCCTTTTTGGCTGCCGCAGAGCAGTCCTCCGCGGTCTCTGAATGCCGGAACAGTCACGACGTTCGGATTATAAAGGCCCTTTCGTGGGAGCTCGCCGGCCAGATAGCTGCAAAGCAGTCTGTAAAGCATCTCCGACTGGTAAACGACGCGTTCCATACTCAATCCAGCCAGATGAGAGGTCATCAGCAAATGGTCCTCTGGGATGTCATACCAGGGGGAATCAACTCCAATGGGTTCGTGGTCAAATACGTCTAGGGCTGCCCGAAGTCGTCCGGAACGCAGCTCGTTCAGCAAAGCCGCGCTGTCTGTCAGGGCGGACCTGGCGGCGTTAATAAAGCAGGCGCCGTCCTTCATCATAGAAAATTCCCTTGCACCGATCATGCCTTGGGTTTCTTCGGTAACTCTGGCGGCCATCACCAGGTAATCGGCGGAGGAAAGCAGGTTCTCCAACGCGCATAAGTGAACACCCAGCGCTTCCGCTGCTTCTGCCGATACATATGGATCGTAGGCAAGCATCCGCATTTCAAAGCCGGAAGCACGTTTGGCTATGCCCCGTCCGTTGCGGCCAAGGCCAATGATGCCCAGCGTTTTTCCCGAAAGTTCTGTGGATGCCTCGCAAATCCGGCGCAGCTTCAAATCGTTTTCCCCTGTCCAGCCCTCGGTGCGGATCACCTTGTTGGAACGCAGAGCGGGTTTTGCCATAAGAAGCATGGCCAACAGCGTAAATTCAGGAACAGAGCGTTCGCACCGCCCACTGCTGGAGAGCACTGGTATGCCCATCTGCGTGCAGGCGTCCACATCAATATTTTCCTCCGGTCCGTCCCGAACGCTGAGGATCAGCTTCAGGTTCGGACAGGCGCCTAATACTTGGCGGGTAATTTTTTCGTAGCCGCAAAAGAAGATATCATATCCCTGCAGACAAGCTGTAATCTCTCCCTGATTCATCCGGCTGGCGGGATTCAGGTCGAGGCTGAAGCCTACCCGGTCAAATTGTGTGAGCATCCCCATCTTTTCCCCCCATGCGGGGTCGAATTCCGCCGTGCAAAGCGCTTTTAGCATACGTAATCCCTCCTATCCCATTCATTATAAAATATTGCATCTATTTTGTCAATAAAATTAGAACAAAAATATTGCAATTATCAGTAATTTGAAGTATAATATTGATACACTATTTTGAAAGGAGAATTCTATGCGTTATAAACAATTTGGCAGCACCGGCCTGTCCCTTTCTGAGATTTCGGTTGGCACCTGGGCCCTGGGCGGCAAAGACATGGGGCCTGTGGATGAGAAAGATGCCATTGAGGCCATTCATGCCATGATGGACAACGGGGTCAACTTTATCGACACCGCCCCCACCTATGGGAAAGGGGCCTCTGAAGAGATTGTAGGAAAGGCCTTGAAAGGACGCAGGGATCAAGTAACGCTTCTGACCAAATGCGGGATCCGCTGGGATGAGGGGCCGAAGAACTTTAACAAGGGGGCCACCCGGGATAGCAGCCGCGCCAGCATCCTTAAGCAGATCGACGATTCCCTCCGCCGCCTTCAGACTGACCATGTGGATTTCTATCTGATTCACTGGCCCGATGTCAATACGCCGCTGGAAGAGACGGCAGAGGTACTCAAAGATTTGAAAAAGGCGGGAAAGATCCGCTATACCGGAATCTCCAATTTTGAGCCGGAGCAACTGGAAAAGCTGTATGCTCTGGGTGTTTTGGATGTGGTGCAGTATCCCTATTCCATGGTGAACCGGAGCCGGGAAGCGCTGCTGTCGGAATGTCACGGCAAAGGCGTGGCTACCATGGGGTACGGCTCCCTGGGTGCTGGCATCCTTACCGGTGCCATTCGGGAACTGCCAAACTTCGATCCCCATGATGCCCGGCGCGGTTTTTACGATTTCTTTGAGGAGCCCAAATTTTCTAAGGTAATGAAACTCCTTTCCGTTTTAGATGTTATCGCAAAGGAACGGAATGTTCCGGTGGCCCAGGTCGCCATCAACTGGACCACCCAATGCGGAATTGTAGATACATCCCTTACCGGGGTGAGGAACGCAAAAGAGGCTGTGGAAAACACGGCCGCAATGTCTTGGTCGCTCGAGGTTGCGGAAATTGAGCGGATCAACACTGCCATTCATACGCATTTGGTTTGAGGCACGGCTTTAGGCTGCGTACAAACAGGAAAGGCTCACGGCCCCGGATTTTCCATCCGGGGGCCGTGAGCCTGTTGTTGGCCTTTTTCTTTGTGCCGCAGATCACAATGTCAAATATTGCAGGGTACTTTCGGGAATATGGCCTATCTTTCCAGCGAACTCATCATAGGTGTTGCAGCTCTGGACCAGATCGGAGAAGTCCACGACCGTCAAATTCTGAAAATCCGGCTGGTACAGTTTTTCCCATATCTGCTTGATAATCTCAGGCGTTCCCCGCAGAATGAGGACGGGAAATTCGATGCTACCAAGATGCTCGTTGCCGCTTTGGTCGGTCACATTCGGTCCCACTACCTCTGGCAGAAGCAGCTCCGTTACCGCAGAGGTCAATTCCTGCACCAGCTCATGGAGCAGGAGTAGCTCTTGCCGCAGGCGAGGATGAAGCGGAGCAAAATTTCTTTCAACGCGGATGCCTTTACGCCCACGCTACCACGGAAGTCCAGCGTCAGGCGGCGAATACCCTGAACAGCATTCTCTCCAATGCTGCCGGGGCCTAAGCGGAGATTTCTCCGCACGGGTCAGCACACGGGTCTTGCCAATAGTAAAAACTTTGACCGCAGAAAATCCTCCGGTTTCTACAGAAACCGGAGGATTTATGGCTCAATGTGGTGAAATCACTTTTCCGAAACCCCGCCAAATCGGGGCCCCCGCAAAGCCGCCCTTCAGGCTTTGTGGGGAAAGGAGGGGCAGCGGCGTGAGCTTGCCCCACTATATCCAAAAATATCAATGCGCTCAACATTAGCATTTTGCAGTTGGGACAAGTAAGTTTGAAAAATTGTCATAGGGGATAAGGTTGAAACATCGTAATTTAAGCACCCTATGAAAAAGGACGCACAAAACCAAGCCCCCTGAAAGCGGGCTGAAATGAGGTTAAGCTCAAAAGCTTAGGGCAAAGGCGGCGCAGTCACCAAATACCCCTGGCGCTGGATGATGTAAATGGCTTCCTCAAGAGAAACCTCACGGTGCGCAGGAGGTCGGTCAGCTTTGCAGTAGAGCTCAGGATTGTAAGTCTGATTTTTCTTGAGCATATTGTAAATTGCAGTCAAGAGCATTCTGGCGATGGCAATAATCGCTTTCTTATGTCCCCGCCGCTTTTTCAAAGTGAGATAACGGCGGCGGACTTCCGGAAACCGCTTGGCCCGGATGGCACACAAAGCGCACTGAACAAGCAGAGGCTTGATGTAGGTACCAGCCCGGCTGATCCTGGTAGTCTTTTTCTTCCCGGCGCTCTCATTGTTCTGCGGCGTAAGCCCAGCCCAGGAGCAAAGGTGCTTTGAGGTGGGAAACACAGACATATCCACTC
>CATKZW010000021.1 GCA_949841465.1 uncultured Oscillospiraceae bacterium | reverse complement strand
ACCACTTCGGGGAACATCCTGGCTAGAGTGCGGTAGTTCAGTTCCGGCCTGGAGCGTCCGGGCTTCTGGGGGGCGGGAGCGGCATATGTGGCTGACACCGCTTTGGTGAGTTCTGTCCTTAACTTGGCAATCAAGTTTTCAACCGCGTCCCGGTCAGATTCCGTAAAGCTGAATGTAACGTCGCCATTATCATGGACAAACTGCGCGTGCTCGATCCCAGCGCCGTCCATGAGCCTTTTCAGCAGCGGGGCCTCCTCCGCAGTTACTGTGGTTTCCTGGCCGTTGATGGGAGCAGAGGTTTCGACAAGGGCATTGGTTTCATAAGCAGAGGCCACGGTGGAGTTTTTGTGTGCCCCGCCTTCTGGGGCGGCAGACGCAATGGTCACGCCGCGATTTTGCCGCAGTTTTTCCACGTTCTGATTCAGCATATGGGCAGGGAAGCCACACAGCTCCACCCGCCCCACGCCGCCGACAGGACGGGTAGTAAGGGTCAGCCCCAATAAGTCAGCGGCGGTTTTGGCGTCCTTGCCATATAACTCAAAAAAGTCGCCCATCTGATACAGGATAATGTTGTCCGGGTGGGCATCCCTGATCTCGTTCAGCTCATCCCACCAGGGGGCGCGGGAGTTTTCCTCCTCTGCCTGGGGCGCGACAGACTCGGCGGCAGATGTTTTGCCGTGTTCCGGAGCCGGAGCAGAAAACAGGTCAAAAGAAATTTGCCCATCATCGCCCTCTGCCACTGGGGGCTGTATTTTCCGCCTCAGAGCGCGGGCCGCAGCCGCCAGTTTGCCCCCCGGCTCCGTTTGACCCTCCTGCTGGGCTTGGCGGATTTGTCGGGCCTGTTCCGCTTTCTGGGCCTCCCTTTCGGCTTTTTTTGCTTCTTTCGCCGCCTGTTTCGCCTGACGCTCCGCTTCCAGCTCGGCCTCCGACAGTGGTTTGAACAGGGAGTATTCGCCCCGCCAGAATGCCTCCATGTCCCGCAGGACGGGGGCCATGCGCTGGTAGGCATCGCTGTCCGGGGGCACAGCGGCCAGGATATTGAACATCTCCTGGGCCAGCCTGCCCCGCGCCACGGGATCGTAAGGCCGCAAAGCGCCAAAAATCAGCTCAACGGCTCCGTCCATGTCGAATTTGGGAGCTTTTGTCCGGTTGGAGTCGTCCTGATAGAACCAATAGATTCTCCGGGCCAGCGTTGCAGCCTCATAATCCGGCAGGCGTCCCCGCTCCTGTTCGCTGATATACCTCCCGCCGTCGATCAGCGCCCGGACACGCTTCTGCACCTGGTTCCAGTTCAGCCGGATGGTGGCATACCCTTTGAAGCCGGATTCATCGTCCTGCCGGGTGAATTTGATCCCCTTGCTGTCATGCCACTCATCATAACCAGTATAAGAGGAGCCGCCGTCACCATATGCATCCCGCAGAAATTGGACGCACTCCTGGGCGTTGTGCCCCTGCACAAAATAAGAATAAATATGGGGCAGCAGCAGAATGACAGCCGTACTCACAATGATACTCCGCAAAACACTGATAATTGTAGATTGAAAAGAACGCTCAGTGGAATACAAGTAGGATGAAATCATCACATTTACTGCCATTGTAATAAAGCCAGCTACGAATACGGAGAGAACCTGGAAAATGTACTCCTGCGTGGCCAGATCGGCCCCAAACAGAGTGCAGATGTGCCGGCGGAGAAAGACAGCGATTGCGGTGATAATAATACTACCAAAGAAACTGATTCCCAGTCCGCTCTTAAAATAGAATCTCAAATCTTTTTCATTCTTGGCGCCATAGCTTTGACCGAACAAGGGCTGCAAACCCTCGCTGGCCCCTAAAAAGACCAGCCATAGAGAAGGAAGCTACATAGCAAATGATGGAAAAAGCATTGACACCAAGATCTCCCACTTTTTCGATCAGGACTTTATTCATGCAGAACGTCATGACAGGTGTTGCCAACTGACTGATGCCCTCTGGCAAACCGTGTACGATAATATCGCGGAACAGCTGGCGTTCCAGTTTTGTCTTGCCAAAACGGAGGATTCCTTGTTTTCTGACAAAATGGGTCAGCATGATAAAAAGGCCGATAGTCTGCGATACGCCTATGGCAATGGCAGCTCCTTTTGTTCCCCAGGGAATGGGATAGATCAGAAGCCAATCACCGAAAATATTGCAGATGGTGGTGACGATCACCACAACACTGACCAGCCCCGGCGCACCGTCATTCCGGTAGTAGCATTGCAATCCCGTGGACAGAGCGGACGGGATAATAAAGACGGAGTACCAGAATAGATACTCGACCGCCAAATGATGGAATGTTTCTCCCGCCCCCAGCATCTTGCAGATACCATCCGAAAAAAATATTCCCGTGAAGCTAAGGATTATAGAACTGCACAACAGAAGAAACATACCATGGCGGAATGCTTGAAAAAGAAATGGAGCAGCTCGGCTATTCTGCGTTCTGCATAGGCGCAACTCAACTGCTATCCCAGCAGTTAAGTATCTTTATGGAAGAACATGCAATGGAAACATATGACGGCTGCGTGGGTGCAAAATTTCAGGATGACTACTGTCAGCATCACACAGGCAAACGACAATTAACCGGGGTCAAGCTGTTCATTGCAAGAGTCAACTCCATTTTTAATGGAAGAGGCTTTGTTGCGCATCGGAAGCTTACCGCTCTGGAAGAACTGCCTATCAAATTGGATAGGTTACTTAGCGAATACACACAGTATTGTACAGAAAGAGACAATAGCCCACGAACGGTCCATCTGCACGAAAACTATAGCCATGGCTTTTTGAAGCTGCTAGAAGATGATGGGGTCTGTGACAGCAGCGGAATCACCAGTGCTGCAGTATCAGCAGCGATTCTTCGCGTGACAAGTACCCGTGCCCTTCCGGTCATCCGCGCATTTCTACGCTTTTTAGCGGAGAAAAAATACCTTTCGCGCGATTATTCATTTTTGGTTCCGTATGTCAGGCCACTGCAGCCGCTTCCTTCGGTCTACTCCGTAGAAGAAATTCAACAGGTCGAGGCGCAGGTGCGAAATGATGCAATTAACGGTATCACATCTGTTGGAAAGCGAAACTATGCGATGCTGTTAATGGCTGCCCGGCTCGACCTTCGGCCTTGCGACATTGTGTCGCTGACGTTTTCTGAGCTGGATTTCCAGGCGGAAACCATACGAATCATCCAAGGGAAAACAGATACGCCGCTGGAATTGCCCATGCTCCCAGTCATTCGTGACGCATTACAGGACTACATTAAGAATGAACGAGGCGACCATCCCAGTCAGTATATTTTCCTGTCCATGCAACCGCCATATTCACATGTATCTCCAGCGGTACTTAGCAACAGTGTCCGCAGAGCAATTTTAGCTGCTGGAATTGAGCGAAATGGCCGAGGCGTCTGTGCTCGTGTTTTACGTTCATCGCTTGCCAGTTCGATGGTCAATGACGGGGTCCCGTATGAAGTTGCCCGCCGGACGTTGGGTCACCGAGACAAAGATGCGATCCGCCATTATGCAAAGCTGGATGTGGAACAACTGAGACTGTATGCGCTGGAGCCTCCTGCAGCTACGGGCCGTTTTGCGGAAGTTCTTTCCGGGAGGTGTTCTGTGAAATGAGCAGTGTACTGTATGGTGATATAATGGATCACCTTGCCATACGGGAGAGAGAATTGGCCTCCTCATCGTTTGCTGTTAGCCGTCGTGTTTTACTTTCCTTTGACCAGCATCTGGAAGAGCGCAAAAAGCAGGAGAGAAGTGTTACGGAGGAGGATGTGTTCACCTGGCTTCGCCCTAAATATGCTGCCCTTGCCCGCGGGACGATTGCTCCGCAGGTCTGCTGTCTGAGAAAATTTTCGGAATATCTCCAACAACAGGGGATCTCTGCCTATGTCCCTCCGAATACTAAGGTTCCAGACAGTTATATGCCTTATCTTTTTTCTGAAACAGAACTCCAGCAGATTTTTGAGGAGGTGGATTCCATGAGGTTTGCTTCTGGAGGGAACCTCCGGTTAGAACTGCCTATACTACTTCGGATGTTGTATTGCTGTGGTTTTCGCCTTAGTGAACTTCTGGCGGTACGCATTGGAGACATAAATTTTGAGCGCGGCGTTGTTTTTCTTAAGAACACGAAAAACCAAAAGCAGCGTCTCGTTCCCTTGAGTGACACTCTAACAGAGATGCTGGACAGATATTGTTTGGCTATGGATCTTCTGGTCGCTCCAGAGAACTATATTTTTCCTGGGAGAAGCCGCGGAACCCACATAAGCCGCTGCCGGGTAGAAAGCATATTTAAAGAATTGCTGGAGAATCTTGGAATTTATACTCGCCCTAACGAACATACAAAAGGGCCATGCCTGCACTGCTTCCGCCATCTGTTTGCCATAAAGTCCTTTGCCCAGGCGGAACAGGCTGGGCGTTCCGTGGATGCCTCCATCCCGTTTCTGTCCATTTATATGGGCCACTGTGATCTTACCGAGACAGAGAAATATCTGAAGTTCAGCAGTGATATGTTCCCGGAAAACACGGAGCTTTTCGAGACATATACCGAGGGGATATTCCCGGAGGTGCAGTATGAGGACTAAGCAACCGGAGTTCTTGGAAATTTTGAGCACGTTTGTTGGGGAATATATGCCGTTTACCGCTGGTTTGAGCAACAATACGGTTCGTCTGTATAAGGCAACTTTTCGCCTGCTTTTGACTTTTATGTTTGAAGCAAACGGAGTCTCTGCGGAAAAATTGACGTTTCAGATGTTGGATTATGCAACGATTTTGGCTTTCTTGAATTGGCTGGAAACTGAACGAAATTGCTCTGCGGCCACCCGTAATGTACGTTTGGCCGCTCTATCTTCATTTGCCGACTATGCACAGAACAGGAACGCTGATGCTGCGATTGTTTTCCTAACAGCGGTAAGAAAGATTCCCGCAAAGAAAACCTCAAGTAATCCGAGGGTGTTCTTCACCAGAGAAGAAATCGCTGTTTTACTCAGACTTCCTGATACGTCTACAGCGATTGGAAAGCGGGATGCTGTGCTGCTCGCACTCATGTATGCCAGCGGAACTCGTGCCCAAGAGGTTTGCGATCTCAGAGTACGCGATGTCTTATTTGACAAAGACAACGTTATACTTACAATTACTGGAAAAGGCGATAAGACCAGGCGAATCCGCATTGCCCGGTTCTCTTCAAAGATGCTGAGGAATTATCTCATCTGGCTCGGGATTGACCGGCAGCTTGACAAGCACATCTTTTCCACTAGAACCCACGAACACATGACCATCTCCTGTGTTGAGGCGATTTACAAGAAGTATTTATACACGGCAAAGCAGCAGAATCCGTCCATGTTTCGCCAGAGCAAATACTCGCCACACTCCATGCGACACACGACCGCCATGCACATGCTGGAAGCTGGTGTGCCGATGATGGCTATTAAGAACTTCCTCGGCCACGCATCGGTGACAACTACCGAGCGTTACGTCGAGCTTTCTCAGAGTACCGTTGACAAACACATTAAAGCGTGGAACCAGCGCTGGTTCCCTGACACGACCGCAACGAAAGAAGATATGAGGCCGACTGCACAGACAGGTGGCATCCCTGACTTCTTGAGGTAACTTCATATTTAATAATCCGAGTTTAAATCACCTAAAGCACTGTATCTACAAGTGCTGGCGCTTCTTACTCGGATTTTTCTGTAGCTTAGATTATGCGAGTAATCCCATTTCTCGGATTAACTACAGTCGCGGATACAGCCCCTGGTCAAAAAGCCAATGGCCCGCTTATAGTGCGGGTAGATGCTGTAATCCGGCGGGGTGACCTCTACTTCGGGCGGCAGACTGGTATAGTCCTTGTAGCCGGTCCCACCAGTGATGATTTCATCCGCGTCAATCACGGTGTTGAAGTCTGGGGTAAACGTGAATACCTTGGACAGATACACCCGGTCATAGTGAGTGAAACCGTTCCACCACTCCACATCATCGCCACAGGCTTTGTGCCAGGCCGACAATCGCATAAGGGCCAGATTGGGGAATCCGCTATGCCCGTCCACATCCACAAGGCCAATCTTCATGTCTCCACCCCCCTATCCTGCGCCATATCATGGCTGACCTGGGCGGTGTAATACTGGTCGATAGTCACCGGCGCGTTGTAGAGAGCCGAGAGGGTGTAGGCTCGGATATTCGCCACTTGCGTAGTATTTCGCCGCATGGCCTCCATGACGTACAGGATATGTTCCCGGTCCAGCTTCAGGAACCGGCTTTGGACAACTGCGGCAGGTATGTCCTCCTGATTGACCCGAACAGTTTCCCGTCCAGTACAGCAGACCTCCACAATCAACTCCACATAGCCGTCGATCAGGTCCGCGTCGTAGGGATGTTCCTGGAGCAGTTCCCCGTAGCTGATGTTCTCATGGATTAACGCTCTGTAGGCGTCCATCTGTCCTATCCTGTCCCGAACGCTCCTCTGACGGCGGGGCGGTGATGACGCGGGGGCTGGGGGATAGATAGATAGCTCAGTATCACTCAATTCAGTCTTGTTCTTATCAGTCTTATTTGCGGCGGATTTTCCGCAGTCTTGACCACTACTTTCCAGAAGTGCAGACTGCGGAATTTCAGAAGTCAAGGCGGCGGTTGCGCCCAGAAGTGCAGACTTCGGTTTTTCAGAAGTCTGCGCCGGCGGCTCCTCTGGAGTTGGGACGGGCGTACATTTTTCGGGGGCTGGCGGTAGAATGAAGTTTTTTACATAAATCCGCGCCGGCTTACCCTGGCCCTGCTTGCGGCGCTCAATCAGGCCGATGCCGCCGGATTTGTCCAGCTCCTTGAACAGCCGGACGGCCTTATCCTTGCCGCAGCCCAGCATCGCCAGCGCGTCCTCCAGTGTGAAGTAGATATATACCCGGCCCTCGCTGTCCAACCAGCCGTTGCGGACAGACAGCCCCATGCGGTCCAGCATCAGCCCATACAGCACCTTGGCCTCCATGGACACGTTCTTATAGCGATGGTCTGTGCGCAAAACTTTTGGGATGCGGTAAAAGCTGTATTGCTCGGCCTCGCTGCCGTAGAAGTAAGCTAATTCCAGCGACATTCTCACGGCCTCCTTCCTATTGTGGTGAAAAACAAAAAACGCCCTGACCGCTTTTTGTCAGCAGCCAGGGCGTTATGCTCCTGTACGATTTTGAGAAAGCAAAACTGCCATCGGAAAATTTTCAATGGCAGTCAAAAACGATTGAAGATTGTTAGTGTTTGAAAGAGCATATTCTATAAGGGGTTTCGATATTTCCCTTTACAATAAACGTCCATTATGATATAAAAATAATCAGAATTGCACGCGTGGAGGTAGCACAACATGAAAGATACAGGACAAATCGTGATCTACTCCCGAAAATCTAAGTTTACCGGCAAAGGAGAAAGCATTGAAAACCAAATAGAAATGTGTAAGCAGTACATACGGTTGCATTTTGGGGAAAAAGAAGCCAATCGCGTTCTGGTGTATGAGGATGAAGGCTTCTCCGGCGGCAACCTGGAACGTCCACAGTTTAAGAAAATGATGGCAGAGGCAAAGGAAAAAAAGTTCCAGGCCATTGTTGTCTACCGCCTTGACCGAATCAGCCGTAATATCGGGGATTTTGCCAAGCTGATTGAAAAACTGAATGGCATGAAGATCGACTTTATCTCCATAAAGGAGCAGTTTGACACATCTTCTCCTATGGGACGAGCCATGATGTATATTTCTTCGGTCTTTTCTCAGTTAGAGCGAGAGACGATTGCGGAGCGAATCCGAGACAATATGCACGAGTTATCCAAAACAGGCCGTTGGCTGGGTGGGATTCCGCCCACAGGCTACCGATCAGAGAGCATATCCAGCGTAACGATTGACGGAAAAACCAAAAGAGCCTGTAAACTGAAGGCCATTCCGGAAGAAATCAGCCTTGTTAAACTGATTTTTGACAAATTTCTTGAAACCGGCTCACTGACAAAAACGGAAACATATTTGCTGCAAAATGGATATACCACCAAAAATGGAAAACAGTTCACCCGTTTTACCATCAAAGGGCTTCTCTCAAATCCTGTTTATATGATTGCGGATGAATTTGCCTACACTTATCTGAAGGAAAAAAACGTTGACTTATTTTCAGATGAAAGTGAATTTGATGGTGTTCATGGTATCATGGCCTACAACCGCACGTTGCAGCAGCCCGGAAAGGCTAACCAACTCAAGCCAATGGAAGAATGGATTGTATCGGTTGGTAAGCATGAAGGGATTATCGAAGGGGCTACGTGGGTAAAAGTACAAAGGCTCTTGGAGCGAAATAAATCTAAGAGCTACAAAAAGCCACGCAGTAATGTTGCTCTGCTCTCCGGGTTATTGATTTGCGGCAACTGCGGCGATTATATGCGCCCAAAAGTTTCTCAGCGGGTAAACACAAAGGGAGAGTTCATTTATTCCTATATGTGCTCCACAAAAGAACGCAGCAAAAGCCATATCTGCAATATGAAAAATTGCAATGGCAATATTTTGGACGCAGACATCATCGAGCAGTTGAAATCGCTGAGTGAGGATCATTCAGATTTCTTCCGCCAGTTAGAGCGCAGCAAACGGGTCTTAATGGGAGACAGGCAGGAATATGACAATGAAATTGCCCAGCTAAAAAGTAAAGTATCCGAAAACGACGATGAAATCAAAGGACTGGTCTCTGCGTTGGGGAAAGCATCCGGTACTCCAACGGAAGACTACATCATGGAACAGATCAATGAACTGCACAACAAAGGGCAGTCTCTAAAGCGGCGCTTGGCCGAACTGGAAGAGCTGACTTCCAGCAATGCCTGGTCAGAAATTGAGTTTAACCTTTTGGCACAGATGTTGGCTACATTCAAAAACACAGTGGACGAGATGACCGTTGAACAGAAGCGAGCGGCAATTCGCGCCATCGTGAAGCAGATCATTTGGGATGGGAAAGAGGCTCATGTCGTTTTGTTTGGTTCAGATTATGAGTATGAATTCCCAGAAACACCAGTCGGAATCGGGCAAATTGTATCAAAAAATGGCGAAAAAGAAAATTTTGATGTAGCGGCTGAAGAGGGGAATGCGGAGCCGTTGCGAGAGTATAGCAAATGAAATTCTGATGTTCTTCCGCTCTCAACGAAAGCTCCAGGGCGAGTTGTCTCTCTCTGACTCTTTGGACGGCGATGGAGAGAACAGCTCACTCGCTCTTATCGATGTAGTCCGCGTGGATGATAACATGCTGGAGGAATTAGACCTGCGCGACGCTTGCGCAAAAGTGCGCCGCTGTGTAGATATCTGCCTTACCGGTCGAGAGGCCCAAATCATCCGCTTGCGGTATGGCTTGGGTGGTCAGGCACCTCTTACTCAGCGAGAAATCGCATCGCTGTGCGGAATCTCTCGGTCTTATGTATCCCGCATTGAAAAAAAAGCCCTGGAAAAACTGCGCGTGGAATATGAAAAAAATTGAGGCAAGCATACATCGTCAGTCCGGCATTCGGTCGGCGAAGTAGACCAAATACCGGGTACAAATGATGCTCCAGTGCTGGCACTGCCAATCCATTTCTTGGTAATGGCAGTACCAGCACGGGTAAAAAGTTTTCTAAACTGGAAAGCAGCCGCATGATGCTTCAGTATCATGCGGCTGTCTTTTTGACAGGGCTGAATTTACAAAATAGCAGCGGCCGCAAAACGAACAAAGTCAAGGACAGAAGCGTCCAACATTCCGCCATTTGGCAAAATGGGCGTACGCAGATTGCCGGGGCATAAGCCTTTGGCGATTTCCCGCCATTGAGCACCGCTCTGGGCAATCCAGAGCATCCCGGACGGAATAGAATTCATGGAGCGAATCATCGCCGTCCGCTATGCGGGCTCAGAACGGCAGGCAAATTTTCACCGACCGATAAAAACAAGGGCTTGATATCCTCCCTCAGATAAAATATAATGCTTTTACGATATTGAATAGGAGGAAGCTACCATGCTGACCAACGATTTTCACGGCCTCACACTCTCTCGCCTGGGCTTCGGCGCCATGCGCCTTCCCCTGCTCCCCGGCCAGACCGCCGACACTGCCGTGGACGAGAAGCAGGTGGACGAGATGGTTGACTATGCCCTATCCCACGGAATCAATTACTTCGATACCGCCCACCCTTACCACGGGGGCCTGTCGGAGCGGATCATCGGCCGCTCCCTGGCCCGCCACCCCCGGGAGAGCTGGTACTTAGCCGACAAATACCCTGGTCACCAGATTGCCAGCAGCTACGACCCCGCCGCTATCTTTGAGGAGCAGCTGCAAAAATGCGGCGTGGATTACTTTGATTTCTACCTGCTCCATAACGTGTACGAGAACTCCATCCAGGTGTACAAGGACCCGAAATGGGGCATCGTAGACTACTTTGTGGAGCAGAAGCGCCTGGGCCGCATCAAGCACCTGGGCTTCTCCTGCCACGGCAGCGTCAAGGTTTTGCAGGAGTTTCTGGACTTCTGCGGGGAGCATATGGAATTCTGCCAGCTCCAGCTGAACTACCTGGACTGGACGCTCCAGAACGGGAAGGAAAAGTACGACCTGCTCACCGACCGGGACATTGGGGTGTGGGTTATGGAACCCATCCGAGGCGGACGGCTTGCCCGCCTGTCTGACGCGGAGCTGGAGGCGCTGCACCGCTTCCGGCCCGGCGAGAGCGCCGCGGCCTGGGCCCTGCGGTTCCTCCAGGGCCTGCCCAACGTGAAGATGATCCTCAGCGGCATGTCCAACTTGGAGCAGATGGTGGAAAACACGGCCACCTTCACCCAGGATAAGCCGCTCACGGAGGAGGAACGCTCTGCCCTGCTGGATCTGGCAGAGGGGATGAAGGACGCCATTCCCTGCACCGCCTGCCGATACTGCTGTGACGGCTGTCCCATGGGGCTGGACATCCCTGCCATGATTGCCGCCTGCAATGAGGCCCGCTTTGCCCTCAGCGGCAATATCCGCATGCGCTTCGACGCGTTGCCGGAGGACAAGCGCCCCGCCGCCTGCATCGCCTGCGGCAAGTGTGCCCAGATCTGTCCTCAAGGCATCGACGTCCCGGCGGCGCTGAAGGAGCTGGCCCAGGCAATTGAGAAAATCCCCGACTGGGCCCAGGTCTGCAAAGCACGGGCGGAGGCCGCCCGGCAGAACCGGAGCTGATCTGTTTACCGTCCCCATTCCGCATCTCCGAGACGGATAAGAGAAGATGTGCCTTCCCAACAGGGCAGAGCGAAAACCACCCTGAACCAACGGGTGGTTTTCATCATAGGATATCATATGGAACGTAAATCAAAAGGAGCATTCCCTATGAACAAGCCACTATCCTGCGGCCATTCCAAGGCTCACCTTTTCACCGTTCTGCGCGGCAGGCCGCAAGCGGCAGCCGCCGTCGCGGGCAGCGAGAGCTATCCTGACCTGTCAGGCACAGTCCGGTTCTTCCAGACCAATGAGGGCGTAATCGTCTGCGCCGAGATCAGCGGGCTCCCCAATTCCGAGCTTCCCTGCCATGACCGGATATTCGGGTTTCATATCCACAAAGGGACCGACTGCAGCGGCAATATGGACGACCCGTTTGCAGACGCCATGTCCCATTACAACCCGAACGGTTGTGAGCATCCGTACCACGCGGGGGACCTGCCGCCGCTGTTTGGAAACAACGGATTTGCGCTGTGCGCATTTTTGACGAACCGCTTTTCCGTCAGCGAGGTAATCGGCAAAACGGTCATCATCCATGACCATCCCGATGATTTTACGACGCAGCCATCCGGCAGCTCCGGCACAAAAATTGCCTGCGGAGTGATCCGGAGGTCTGCGGGTTCCTGCCTATAATACGCAGCCCAGCGCCGCCACAGCGGCAGCATTCGGGAACTTGGAACCTGTCAATCCAATCGGCCGCCCCGTTCCCTTTCCTTCCCGTGTTGACAATTTGAAATCTGCGTTATACTATAGTTGATGCAGTTGAAAAGAAGTAAACGCTTCTTTTCAACCCGTTCGGCGAACCATCGCAGAACGGGCCGCGAAGCGGCCTCGCGTCAGACTTCATAATCAGCACACCGGCGCTGCCGCCGTCCGAAAATCGGCAGCTGCCGATTTCCAAGCGCACTGACTATAGAATCCTGTAAAAAGGGGGCGAAACTATGCTGTCCCGTCAGCGGCTGTTCTGGCGGCTCCATCCCTATGATCTGCCCGATTCCGACCGGATTTTCCTACAGGCCTGCCGGGACAACTGCGCCTACCACATCCGCCGCTGCCCCGGCTATGCCGCGATCTGCAAGCACCTGGGCTTTTCCCCCGGGCAGCTCCATACGATAGAGGATCTGGCGAAAATCCCCGTCATCCCCACCCTCTTCTTTAAGCGAAAGACCCTCTTTTCCATGCCCCAGTGGCGCATGGCTATGAAGGTCACCTCCTCCGGCACCAGCGGGAAGTACAGCCGCATTGGGTTTGACTGGGGCTGCATCCTGGCCGAGGCCCCCATGGTGATTAACCTGGGCTTCCGCCACCACCTGGTCTCCCCCATCCCCGCCCACTGCATCGTCCTGGGGTACAAGCCCCACAAGTCCAACCACACCGGGGTCACCCGAACCATGTTCGGCCTCACCCACTTCTCCCCTCCCCTCAGCCGCACCTATGCCCTCCAGATGGTGGACGGGGCCTACGTCCCCGACCTGGATTCCGTGGCAAAGGCCCTGAAAAAGCTGGAGAGCTCCCGCTTCCCCGCCAGAATCATCGGGTTCCCCTCCTATCTGTGGTTCGGCCTCCAGCGGATGAACGAGCTGGGGCTCCGGGTGAAGCTGCCCCGCGGCTCCCGCATCATTTTGGCGGGGGGCTGGAAGCAGCACTCCGCCCAGGAAGTGGACAAGAGCATCCTCTATGCCCTGGTGGAGCAGACACTAGGCATCCCGGAGCAGAATATCAACGAGCTGTTCGGGGCGGTGGAGCATCCCGTTTTCTACAACACCTGCCCGCGCCATCACTTCCACCTGCCCGCCTACGGCCGGGTCATCATCCGGGACCCGGACACCCTGGAGCCCCTGCCTATGGGCCGGGCGGGCCTGGTGAACCTCATCTCCCCTCTGATGACCGCCACCCCCACCCTCAGCGTCATGACCGATGACCTGGGGTATCTGACGCCTGGGGAGACATGCGGCTGCGGCATTTCCAGCCCCTATCTCACCATCCTGGGCCGGGTGGGAATGAGCGACATCCAGACCTGCGCCGCTGGGGCCTCCGAGCTGTTGGGAAAGGGGGAAGCATTTTGATATTCGCCAACGGGAAGCTGCTCCCTGATTCGGAGCGAAAAACTGTTCTGGCCGGGCTGGAAGCCCAATTGAACGCCTCCCGGACAGCCACGCCCTTGGAGGCGGAGACGGTGATCCGCGCTGTGGACGCGCTGGGCAGGCGGCTGGAGGCCGGGGAGTTTGCCCCGCTCCTGGCCCGGTTCCTCCCCGCCGGGACGGCGGTGGACGAGCTGTTCCCCCTCCTGCGCCGGGAGACGCTGGAGGCTAAGCTGTCCGCCGAACTGGGTCCAACCCCCCTCCATCCCAGGGACTTCTCCAAAACCACCGCCCATGTCCTGCCCCTGGGCGTGCTGTTTCACATCGCGCCGGGCAACATGCCCGGACTGCCGGTCTACACCGTGCTGGAGGGGCTGCTCACCGGTAATCTCAACCTGGTTAAGCTGCCCCACGGCGACAAGGGCCTGTCGCTGGCGGCCTTCCATCTGCTGGTAGAGCAGGAGCCCCGGCTGGCCCCCTTCATTTACGCCTTTGACCTCCCCTCCAATCAGCAGGAGGACATGCGGGCCCTGGCCGCTTTGGCCGACGGGCTGGTGGTCTGGGGCGGCGACGGAGCCATCGGGGCCGCCCGTGCCCTGGCCGGTCCCGGCTGTAAGCTGATCGAATGGGGCCACCGCCTCAGCTTTGCCTACATCTCCGGCTATGGGGACAAGGAGGCGGAGATGTCCGCCCTGGCCGCCCATATTGTGGAGACGGGCCAGCGGCTGTGCTCCTCCTGTCAGGTGATTTTCCTGGACACCGAGGACCGGGAGGAGGGCGCCGCCTTCTGCCGGGAGTTCCTGCCCTGTCTGGAGCGGGCAGCGGCAAAACGTCCCGGTGCAGGGGCCGGAGCCTCCGCCTCCCTCAGCGGCCACACCGCCCTGCTGGAGCGCATCGTGGACGGGAGGGCGGAGGGGGAAGCCCTGTTCCGGGGCAGAGGCTGCTCCGTGATTTTTCGTCCCGACCGGGAGCTGGAGCTGTCCCCCATGGAGGGAAACGTGCTGGTCAAACTGCTCCCCCGGCAGGAGCTGCTTTCCACCCTCCGCCGCCAAAAGGGACGGCTCCAAACGGTGGGCCTCATCTGCGCCCCCGAAAAGCGGGAGGCGCTGGCCTCCCTTTTGGCCCGGGCGGGGCTCACCCACGTCACTCGGGCCGGGTCCATGTCCGCCTCCTTCCCCGGGGAGGCCCACGACGGGGAGTACCCCCTGCGCCGCTACCTCCGGGTGGCGGACGTGGAAAGGTGATGCTCCTTTTTCTTGAAAGTTAAAGGTATCAACCGCCCGAACCCCTTGCGTTGCAACGGTTTCAGGGGTTCGGGCGGTGATTGGTACACAAAAGTACACAAGTGCCCTGGTTGATTTGTTTGCTTTGCAGTGCTATGCTTCTTTGCATACAGCCCGACAAATCGGCCTTTGACAAATCCTGGTAAAAGGGGAGCTTATATGGACATTCAAAAAGATAGCGCAGATAGAATAATCAAAACAATAATTGCCACGGGGATTTTGTTGCTGGCCTTTTTTGTTCAAGGAGCTGTGGTTGTAGTCAACGAGCTCAAGGGAATCGAGTCCGCTGTTGTTCGTGGCTTTGTTCTTTGGGGTCTTGTGTTGATTACTATCGCTATTTGCTGCATGAAAAACAAAAGGCTTTCTTTGCTTGGTTTTCGCAGAACAGATTATATATCTGTCAAACAGCTTTATTATTTTATTCCGCTGATAGTTATTGCCCTGATTCCGTTTTCTTGTGGGCTGGATTTGGGCAGCGGAATCGGAATGATCTTTGCCAACCTTTTTTTGACGCTTGGCATAGGCTTTTGTGAAGAAATTTATTTTCGAGGCATAATATGTAATTTGTGGCTGAAAAAAGGAGCGAAAACAGCAATTGTGATATCTTCTGCCCTATTTTCTGTATGTCACCTTATGAACCTTGCGGGAGGGGCGGACATCATCGGAACAATTTTGCAAATATGTTTTGCTTATGCATATGGTGTTGTATTCGCTCTCATTTTTACTGTCTGTCACAGTATTTGGCCATGTATTATATTACATGCACTCCATGATTTCTGCTCATTTATCAGTGCTGAAAGGAATGCATTGGAAAATATTATATTAGGGGGCATTCAATTTGCGATTCTGATTTACTATGCCGTTATCATCATTAAGAGAAAGAGCAGATCAACAAATACAAAACAATATCCGAATAGATAGATTCCAGTTTATCGTGGAGTTTGCAAAATCAGCATTGCTCCCCAGGCTGGGGATTGGGTACACAACTTAGTACGCAAGCGAACCTATTTCAACCTGTGTGAATTTGTATCAGCAAAAGCAGCAGAAAGCTGAAAATGCTTGAAACTGCACAACATTGATTAAGGCTGAACCAGCGTCCCTATAATTGAAAGAAAAAGGAGCCGAAAAAAACTTTCAGATCGCTGGCGAAAGAAATCATCATGGAACAGTCCGTGCCCGGCCACCAAAGCCGGAATAAGAATCTGTATTCACAGCCGAAATCGCCGCCATAGAGGACTTCCTCTATGGCGGTAATTGGTTTGTATGATCCTTTTCCAGCGCCTTGGCAGGCTGTCCCGGCAGTCTTGATTCCATCTCCTCGTCGGTGAGAAACTCGGTCATCACATGCCGGTACCGCTTGGGCATGTGGGTGGACTGGCATTTCGGGTTCAGCCGCCCCTCAATGGCGATGGTCTGATAATATGTCCGCCACATGGCCCGGAACGCCCGCTCCTCCGCCCCTGCGGGGCCCATACGGAAATCCGACCCGGGCAAAAGCTTCCACCGCCCCCGGTCGGAGAGAAAAACCTCGTGGTGGGTCCGGTCGTAGAGGACCAGCCGCTCCCCGGAGTACCGCTCGGCAAAGTGGGAGGCCAGCAAGGGCAGCACCCGGTTCTTGGGCTCGATCTCCCCTACCAGGCAGCCGTCCAGGTCGGAAAAACGGACAAATCCTTTCAAATGGTCCCACTCGGTCCACATTTTTGTCAACGCCAGGTTCACCTTGGCCATCACCGGGTCGCTCAGGTCCTGCCGCACCCGGTCCCCCTCCCGGAGCCCCCGTCGAATCAGCTCCAACAGGGCCAGCTCCTTCTGGGGCAGGCAGGTCAGAAATCCCCGGGCGATGAGGGCCTGAAACTCGGGGGACACCCGCCTGGACAGGGCGGCATAGAGCCGCCGGGCCCTCCCCGCGTCCGCGGCCAGCTCCCGCGTTTCCCAGAGGGCGGCCTCGTCGTCGGGGAGCAGGAACTCCACGGGCTCAGCCCCGCTCTCCAGCGCGTCCCACACGCAGGTCAGAAAACCGGCAAAAGTGCCGTCATACCGGTACGCCGTCATATCAGCTCACATCCCCGTTGAACAGAGACAGCTGCTGCCAGCCCTCCCCGCCCGATGCCCCCTGCTCCAGGCCGGTCAGGCGGCGGTAGACACTGTCCGGGCCGAACCGCAGGCCGGGCAGCATCCGGCCCGAGCAGGTGATGAAATATTGAGCCCGCTTCATCACAACGCCCAGCCGTTTCAGCCCCTCAAAGGAGAGGGGGCCGTACCGCCGCGCGGTGACAATCTTCCTGGCCCCCCGCATACCGATGCCGGGGACCCGCAGAATGGCCTCATAGTCCGCCCGGTTCACCTCTACCGGGAAAAACTCCGGATGGCGGAGGGCCCAGTCGCTTTTTGGGTCCAGGGCTTCGTCAAAATTGGGGTGGTCCTCATCCAAAATCTCCTGGGCGGTGAAGCCGTAGAACCGCAGGAGCCAGTCCGCCTGGTAGAGCCGGTGCTCCCGCAGCAGCGGCGGCTGGAACCCCATAGGCGCGGGCAGGTTTTTGTGGTCGGACACCGGCATATAGGCGGAGAAAAACACCCGCTTCAGCCGATACTTCTGGTAAAGTCCCTCCGTCAGCGACAAAATGTGCCGATCACTCTCCGGGGTGGCCCCTACGATCATCTGGGTGGACTGCCCTGCCGGGGCAAACCGAGGCGCGTGACGGTAGAGCTTCAGCTCCGCCTTGGACTGCGCCGCCCCGTCCCGGATCTGGGCCATTGGTTTAAAAATAGCGGACTTGCTCTTGTCGGGGGCCAGCAGCCGGAGGGAACCCTCGGAGGGCAGTTCGATGTTGACGCTCAGCCGGTCGGCCAGCAGCCCCAGCTCATAGGTGAGGCCGGGGTCCGCCCCCGGAATGGCCTTGGCGTGGATATAGCCGTTGAAGCAGTACTCAGTCCGCAGGAGACGCAGGGTCTCGATCATCCGCTCCGTGGTAAAATCAGGACTTTTCAGCACCGCTGAGGACAAAAACAGCCCCTCAATATAATTTCTCCGGTAAAATTGGATGGTCAGCTCCGCCAGCTCCCGGGGCGTAAAGGCGGTCCGGGGCACGTCGTTGGACCGGCGGTTGACGCAGTAGGCGCAGTCGTAACAGCAGTGGTTGGTATACAGCACCTTCAGCAGAGACACGCACCGCCCGTCGGCGGAAAAGGTGTGGCAGCAGCCGGAGTTTGTGGCCGTGCCGATGCCCCCCGGCTTTCCGCCCCGGATCACTCCGCTGGAGGTGCAGGCGGCATCATACTTGGCGGCGTCGGCCAGGATCGTCAGCTTGTCCATGACCTCCATAGGATTCCCTCGCAGTCAAACATTTGTACCTTACATTATAGTACATCCGCTCGATTTGTCAAGCGTTATTTTCAAGCCGCACAACAGGCTGTCAATCTCATTGATCGCCATCTCAAAATTTTTTTGATTTTCCGTCAACACTTTCCCTGTCCCATCCGTTTTATTTGTGAACACGCAAGAGAGGAGCCTGACGCCATGGAAGTTCAGGAGCTTTACACCACCTTCCGCCGGGAGCTGACCGCCTACGCCGTCTCCATGACCAAGAACCAGGATGCGGCGGAGGACCTGGTTCAGGAGACCTTTCTGCGGGCGCTGACCCATCTGGACGACCTGCAATCGCTGAAGCAGGGGCCCTGCCGGGTCTGGCTCTACAAGACCGCCAGGAACCTGTATATCGACCAGATCCGCAAGCTCTCCCGAGAGGTGCCCCAGAGCGGCGAGCTGCTGGAGCAGGCCGCTTTTGAGGAGGACCTGAGCCAGAGCGCCGTGGCCCAGCTGGTGGGGCGGCTTCCCGAGACGGAGCGGGCCATCTTCATCCTGCGGTACTTCGAGGGCTACAACGCCCGGGAGCTGGGGGAAATGTTCTCCCTGCCGCCGGCCACGGTCCGCTCCCGGCTGGCCTCCGCCAAGGGGCGGTTGAGAAGCTGGATCACGGAATGATTTGGAGGGATTATCATGAAAAAGATGAAAAAAAGCAACCTCTGGTACAATCCCCGGAGCAAGGAAATCGGCGGCATCCTCCTGGAGAGCCGTGAGGCCGTCCGCTGCGGCAGGCTGTACCCCGACGTCCGGGCGGGTCTGCGGTTCATGGGCGTACACGCCGAGTTTCAGACCACTATCCTGTAACACCAATCAAAATTCAATTTTTGGAGGTATTTTATCATGGAAAACAAGAAGAATCTGCAGGTTGACGCCGCCATCTGCGACGTTCGCTCCGTGTCCGAGGAAACCCTGACGGCCTATGGGCAGGTGTCCATCGACTGCGCCACCCTGATCTCCAACCCGGAGGCCAAAGCCCTGCTGGCCAAGCACCATGTGGAGGTCAGCACCGCCACCACCCTGAACCTGGACGGTACTGTAAAGGTGTCCACCGTCAACGGTGTCATGCACCTGACCCCCGGCCAGGCCCCCTGCGCGGAAAAGATGTTTCTTCTGGCCAACGGCTGCCTGGACATCGCCCCCGGCTGCGAGGAACTGCTGAAAAGCTACGCCGGCATCATGGTCAACGGCACCGTAGACGCCCCGGAGAGCATGACGGGCCTCCTCACCGGCCTCACCGTCAACGGCTGCATCCGCACCTACCCGGACGGCTGCATCCGGCTCAAGAACACCACCGTGCTGGACCGCACCTTCCCCCTGCGGGCCAAGCAGGACGCGCTGTATCACGCCGCCAGCCGGATCGTCGCCCTAAACGGGGACATCGACTTTGCCAAGCTGGGGGAAAAGAACGTCCGCTTTGCCTCCAAAAAGCTGCTCATCACGGAGGGCCTGGTGGAAGCCGCTCTGCCCCTGTTTGACGAAAAGACGGACATTCAGATCGTGCCCGACGGCTGCGTCTACTTGGACGACGATTTGGAGCTGAACGAGGCCGCAATCCGCCGTTACGGCGGAAAGCTGTGCATCGACGGCGACCTGATCCTCCTGGAGGACGGGCCCTGGCTGGACCAGGTGACCTATCTGCGGGTGGAAGGCAACGTGCTGGCGGTCAAGGAGCTGGCGGACCGGCTGAGCAGCATGGATATGACTTACGACGCCCTGTACCTGGTGGGCGGCACGCCGCTGATAAACCGGGCCAGCATCCACCTCACCCGCGGCATGCTGGAGGACAGCGAGCGCGGGGTGAGCCTGGTGGCCTGCGCCATGGTGACGGTGGACGAGGACGTCCCCGCTCAGCTGCTCCGGGAAAAGCTGGTCAGCGTCATCGCCTGCGCCATGGTGGTCTGCACCCAGGAACAGCGGGCCGTCATCGAACTGCTGGCCCAGGATGTGGCAAAGATTTGCACCAAAGACGAAAAGGACGCCCCCAAAGACAAAGACCCCAATCTGGTGGAAATCGACGCCGCTTTTTATACGCTCTGATCCCGTCATTTGAAATCATTCCCCCCTTTGGCCTTCGCCAAAGGGGGGAATGATTTTGTGCAATGTCCAATAATTCGCATTGACAAATCCGCCCAGTCATGGTACATTTAACTTATGCAGATAATGATTCCTATTATCGTTACAAATCACTCAAAGGAGGTTTCCCTATGTTGTTCCAGACCACGCAGGCCCACGAGGAGCTGCGCGCCAAAATCCGTGCCTTCGCGGAGACGGAGGTGAAGCCAAACGCCATCCTCATGGACCAGGAGAGCCGCTTCCCCACCGAGGCCATCAAAAAGTTCGCCGAGATGGGCCTGATGGGCATCCCCTACCCCAAGGAGTACGGCGGCGCGGGGCTCGATGTGATGAGCTACGCTATCGCGGTGGAGGAGCTGTCCCGGGTGGACGGCGGCACAGGCGTCATTCTGTCCGCCCACGTGTCCCTGGGCACGTGGCCCATCTTCGCCTTCGGCACTGAGGAGCAGAAGCAGAAGTATCTGGTCCCCCTGGCCAAGGGCGAGAAGATCGGCGCGTTCGGCCTGACCGAGCCCAACGCCGGCTCCGACGCGGGCGGCACCGAGACCACCGCCGTGGACAAGGGCGATTACTACCTGCTCAACGGCCAGAAGATTTTCATCACCAACGGCGGCGTGGCGGACACCTACGTGGTCTTCGCCGTCACCACTCCGGACATCGGCACCCGCGGCATCTCCGCCTTCATCGTGGAGAAGGGGTGGAAGGGCTTTACCTTCGAGCCCCACTACGACAAGATGGGCATCCGGTCCTCCGAGACCTGCCAGCTCAACTTCGACGACGTAAAGGTGCCCAAGGAGAACCTGCTGGGCAAGGAGGGCCAGGGCTTTAAAATCGCCATGGCCACCCTGGACGGCGGCCGCATCGGCATCGCCTCCCAGGCTCTGGGCATCGCCCAGGGGGCCTATGAGTCCGCCGTGGAGTACGCCAAGGAGCGCGTCCAATTCGGCAAGCCCATCGGCTTCAACCAGGCCCTCACCTTCAAGCTGGCGGATATGGCCACAAAGCTGAAGTGCGCCCGGATGCTGGTGTACTCCGCCGCGGAGAAGAAGGAAGCCCACGAGCCCTACGGCGTGGACGCGGCCATGGCCAAGCTGTACGCCTCCGAGGCCGCCCTGGAGATCGTCAACGACGCGGTGCAGATTTACGGCGGCACCGGCTTCCTCAAGGGCATGGACGTGGAGCGGATGTACCGCGACGCCAAGATCACCACCATCTACGAGGGCACCAGCGAGGTCCAGCGCATGGTCATCGGCGCGTCCATCATGGGCAAGCCCCCCAAGAGCGCGGGCGGCTCCTCTAGCGTGGCGAAAAAGCCCGCCCCCGTCACCGGCGTGCGCAAGGGCATGATTCTCAAGGAAGGGGACGCCAAGGAACGGGTGGACGCTCTGGTGGCCGCGTTGAAGAAGGACGGCTATGACTTCTCCGTGGGCATCCCCATCGATACCCCCATCGCCCAGGCGGAACGGGTGGTGTCCGCCGGACAGGGCATCGGTTCCAAGGAGAACATGAAGCTGATTGAGGACCTGGCGAAGGCCGCCGGCGCGGCCATTGGCTCCAGCCGTCCTGTGGCCGAGACCCACAAGTATGTCCCGCTGAACCGCTACGTGGGCATGTCCGGCCAGAAGTTCAAAGGCAATTTGTACATCGCCTGCGGCATCTCCGGCGCCATCCAGCATTTGAAGGGCATCAAGGATGCCTCCACCATTGTCGCCATCAACAAGAGCTCCAACGCCCCCATTTTCAAGAACTGCGACTACGGCATCGTGGGCGACGTGAACGAGATTCTGCCCCTGCTGGCCGAGGCTCTGGGAGTGGAGGAGAAGCAGCCTGCGCCTCCCATGGTGAAGATGAAGCGGCCTCCCGCCCCCAAGGCCGAGCCCATCGGCCCGCGCTACGTGTGCGGCGGCTGCGGCTACGAGTACGTGCCCGAGCTGGGCGACCCCGACGCAGAGGTGGCCCCCGGCACCCTGTTTGCCAACCTGCCTGAGGGCGGGGTGTGCCCTGAGTGCGCTGAGGGCAAGGAGATGTTCATTGAGGCGTAAAGGTCGCACCTTTTCTTGAAAGAAAAAGTACCAAAAAGAACTTTTAGGCCGTTTCGGATTGAGGCAATTCACCAACGTATGCGCTCGACAACGATAACTGTGCATTTCAAAGAATTTTACTTTGATTTATGTCTAATAAGGAGGATCGCTTATGTACTGCGTGCGCAGTGTGACCGATAACCTATACTGGGTGGGCGCCAACGACCACCGCACCCATCTCTTTGAGAACATCCACCCCATCCCCCGGGGCGTGAGCTACAACGCCTATCTGCTGCTGGACAAGTCCACCGTCCTGTTCGACACCGTGGACTGGTCCGCCTGCCGCCAGCTGCTGGAGAATCTGGACTATCTGCTGGGCGACCGGCCCCTGGACTACCTGCTCATCAACCACATGGAGCCCGACCATGGCGCGTCCATTGAGGAGATTTTGATCCGCTGGCCCGACGTGAAGGTCATCTCCACCCCCAAGGCCTTCATGCTCATGCGGCAGTTTGGGTTCCACATCGACGGCCACGAGCTTATCGAGGTGAAGGAGGGCGACACCTACTCCTTCGGCGAGCACACCGTCACCTTTGTGGAGGCCCCCATGGTCCACTGGCCCGAGGCCATGGTCACCTTTGATTTGACCAACGGCGTGCTGTTCGCCGCCGACGCCTTCGGCTCCTTCGGCGCTCTGGACGGCAAGCTGTTTGCCGACGAGGTGAACTTCGACCGGGACTGGATCGACGACGCCCGGCGCTACCTCACCAACATTGTGGGCAAGTACGGCCCCCATGTCCAGCTCCTGCTGAAAAAGGCGGGCGGCATTCTGGACAAGATCAAGTTCATCTGCCCGCTCCACGGGCCCGTGTGGCGCGAGAATTTGATGTACTTCATCGATAAGTACGACCATTGGAGCAAGTACGAGCCCGAGGAGCAGGGCGTGCTGATCGCCTACGCCTCCATGTACGGCAACACCGAGTCCGCCGCCCAGGCCCTGGCCTCTAAGCTGTGCGAGAAGGGCTGCACCAACGTGTGGGTGTACGACGTGTCCAACGTCCACGTGTCCCAGCTGGTCAGCGAGTCTTTCCGGCTCAGCCATCTGGTGTTCGCTTCCGTCACCTATAATCTGGGCATCTATCCGGTGATGCACGACTACCTGATGCACCTCAAGGCTCTGAACTTCCAGAACCGTACCTGCGCCATCATTGAGAACGGCTCCTGGGCCGTCAAGTCCGGCGACCTGATGCAGAAGTTCCTGGAGGACGAGATGAAGAACATGACCGTCCTCAACGACCGTCTCACCTTGGCCTCTGCGCTCCACCCCGACAAGGCCTCCGAGCTGGATGCCCTAGCAGACGCCATCATCGAGTCCATGGAGAAGAAGTAAGCCACAACATGCAGGCCGGGCAGGTGTTTAAACGCCTGCCCAGCCTTTGTTGTTGTCCGCAGGCTTACAGCGGTGCTGCCCACATGTCCCACAACCTGCGTCCCCCGATGAACGCCATCACGGGCTTCACCGCCCTTCTATGGATGATTAGGCGCAGATGACGGACTATCCGGGCAAGATCATGTCGTCCGCTGAGGACCTGTAAGTCCTGATTGCCAGCCTGCTGAACATGAGCAGGAAAAGGAGGAAAACCGTCATGAATAACCATATCATCGTTCTCTATAACAGCTGGACCGGCTTCACCCAGCGGTATGCCCAGCTCATGGGAACGGAGCTGGACTGCCCTGTCCACCCCTTGAAGGACGCCCCGGCGGACCTGTCCGGGTACGATACTGTGATATTCGGAAGCCGTCTCCATGCCGGGAGCCTGGACGGCTGGAAAAAAGCCCGGAAGCTGCTGGCCCAGCGGGGGGCAAAAAAGCTGGTGGTGTTCGCCACCGGAGCCATGCCCAACGAGGCGGAAGAGGCCATCCGGAAGATGTGGACGCAGAACCTCACCCCGGAGGAGCTCTCCCAAGTCCCCCATTTCTATCTCCAGGCCGGGCTGTGCTATGAGAACATGGGGGGCGCCGACCGCGCCATGATGAAGTTCGCCGCCTGGGCCATGAGCCGCAAAAAGGCCAAGACGGCGGAGGACCAGGCGTTCCAGGACGCCATCCGCCAGTCCTACGACATCTCCGACCCGAAGTACATCCGGCCGTTGGTGCAGTGCGTTCAGGCGCGGGGATAGCGTCCGGCTCTGACGCGGAGGGGGCTGTGCCCCCCTTCATACCCACGGGAGCGGGCCCCCACCGCTGTTCTCCCCCTGTCTGGCGCCGCCCCCGCCAGGAAGGCACGGCTCCCCTCCGCTTTTACGAACGGTCCCTAAACAAGCAGCCCCCGCCGCTGTACCATGCGGCGGGGGCGTTCTGCTATTCTTTACTTGGACGGAATTATGGCCGCGATGGCCCCGGCGAAGTTGCTGATGGGCATGGTCTGGAGCACCACCCGGCCCGGACCGGTGACCACCGTGTTGAACAGCCCTTCCCCGCCGAACAGCACGTTCTTGACCCCCTTCACCGTCTGTACGTCCACCGTGCAGGTAGCGTCCAGCATGGCCAGATTGCCGGTGTCCACCACAATCTGCTGCCCCGGCTGGAGGTCGTACTCCACCGCGGAGCCGTCGATCTCCAGGAACGCGGTGCCGTGGCCGCTGAGCTTCTGCAAAATGAAGCCCTCGCCGCCGAAGAAACCGGCCGCCGCCTTCTTCTGGAAGAACACGGACAGCTCCACCCCCGTCTCAGAGGCCAGGAAGCCGGACTTCTGCACCACAACGGGCCGGTCCGGAGTGATGTCCACCACCCGGATGGAGCCGGGGAAGCTGGACGCGAAAGCGATCATGCCCGCGCCGCCCCGGGCGGTATAGATGTTCTGGAACATGGACTCGCCGGAGAACATCCGGCCAAAAGCCTTGCCGATGCTGCCCCCGGCGCTGGTCTGCATCTCCATGTTGGGGGACATCCAGACCATGGACCCCTTTTCGGTAATCATGGACTCGCCCGATTCCACATCGCAGATGACCACGGGCATAGGTTCGCCTGTAATATTATAGCGCATATATACTCCTCCTTTATGTACTGCGGAAGCAGAACGCCTCCTCCCAGGATAGTATACACCCCTGAGAGGAGGTGTGCAATTTAAGATTTGCGAAAAATGTCTCCTCTCCCCTATTTCGCCACGAACACCATGACGCTGCGGGGGCCGATGGTGAAACAGCTGCCCTCCATCCGGTAGGTGTGCTGCTCCTCCTCCCAGGTGTTCACCTCCAGCTCCCAGTGCATGGACGCGGGGAGCTGGGGCAGGGCGGCGTTCAGCTCCTCCCAGTAGGCATTGGACGCCACGTAGACGACCTGGGGCCCCACGTTCCGCTCCGCCCCGGCGAACATCACGCCCATATACCGGTCATGGGGCTCAAACCGGTCGTTCCAGGGGGCCACGCTGTGGAAGCTCACATCGGGGAAGCCGCAGGCCCCGCCGCTCATGTCTTTCCGGAGGACCTTGTGGCTCTGGCGGAAGCGGATCATATACCGGAAGAATTGGAACAGCCCCCGGTTTTTTTCCAGCAGGGACCAGTCCAGCCAGGAGGTGATGTTATCCTGACAGTAGGCGTTGTTGTTGCCGAACTGGGTGTTGCCAAACTCGTCTCCCGCCAGGAACATGGGGATGCCCCTGGAACACATCAGCAGAGCGAAGGCGTTGCGCACCATCCGCTGGCGCAGGGCGTTGACCTCCGGGTCGTCCGTCTCCCCCTCCGCGCCGCAGTTCCAGCTGTTGTTGTCGTTGGCTCCGTCGGTGTTGTTCCAGCCGTTGCACTCATTGTGCTTGTGGTTGTACGCGAACAGGTCGTGGAGGGTAAAGCCGTCATGGCAGGTCAGGAAATTCACCGAGGCGTTCTGCCGGACGGCGGAGTCGTAGATGTCCTTGGACCCGGACAGGCGCAGGGCGGCGGCATGGGCCATGCCCGCGTCCCCCTTGAGGTAACGGCGCATGTCGTCCCGATACTTGCCGTTCCACTCCGCCCAGCGGTTCCAGGCGGGGAAGGTGCCCACCTGATACAGCCCCCCTGCGTCCCACGCCTCGGCGATGAGCTTCACATCCCCCAGAATGGGGTCGAAGGCCAACGCCTGCAGCAGCGGCGGGGACACCATGGGCGCGCCATTCTCGTCCCGGCCCAGGATGGAGGCCAGGTCGAACCGGAAGCCGTCCACCCGGTAGGTGGTCACCCAGTAGCGCAGGCAGTCCAGAATCATCTGGTGGACGATGGGGTGGTTGCAGTTCAAGGTGTTGCCGCAGCCGGAAAAGTTGTAGTAGTATCCCTCCGGGGTGAGCAGATAATAGATGTTGTTGTCGAAACCCTTAAAGGAGAAAAAGGGCCCCATTTCGTTGCCCTCGGCGGTGTGGTTAAACACCACGTCCAAGTATACCTCTATCCCCCGCTGCTTGCAGGCAAAGATGAATTTTTTCAGCTCATTGCCCTCCCGGTTGTACTCGGTGCTGGCGGTATAGCTGGTGTTGGGCGCGAAAAAGCTCACTGTGTTGTAGCCCCAGTAGTTGTACAGCTTCCGCCCGTCCACCTCCCGGTAGTCCAGCATCTCGTCGAACTCGAAAATGGGCATCAGCTCAATGGCGTTCACCCCCAGCTCCTGGAGGTAGGGCAGCTTTTCCATCAGCCCCGCGAAGGTGCCGGGGTGCTCCACCCCGGAGGAGGCGTCCTTGGTAAAACCTCGGACGTGAAGCTCATAAATAACAAGGTCCTCCATGGGAATGAGGGGCTGGCCCATATTGCCCCAGTCGAAGTCGTCCTTCACCACCCGAGCCTTGTAGTGCTGGCCGTGAGGAGTGGTTTTGCCCCAGGCGCTCTGGCCGGTGACCGCCTTGGCGTATGGGTCCAGCAGATACCGGGAGGAGTCGAAAATCAGGCCCTTGTCCGGCTCGTAGGGGCCGGACACCCGGTAGGCGTACTCAAACTCCTCGATGTTCAGCTTAAACACGATCATGGAGTACACGTTGCCGATGCGGTAGTGCTCCGGGAAGGGCAGCACCGCGAAGGGCTCGTCCTGCTCCCGGTGGAACAGCAGCAGTTCGACGCCGGTGGCCCCGTGGGAATGGACGGTGAAGTTCACGCCGCCGGGGATGGCGGTGGCGCCGTTGGTGTCATAGAAGCCGGGGCGGACGTCGAACCCGGCGATGCTGTCCAGAGGCACCAGGTGGATGGACCGAGGCAGAACCACGCCTGGCTCCGGCTTGGGGAGAGGGGTGCGTTTGCCGCTCATAACACGATCTTCCTTCCTATCGCCGCGCGACTGGGCGCGGGTATGATAATCTGGCTCACAGCCATGTGACTCGGTCCGCCTGATAGAAGCCCCGGGCCGCCGGGGCCTCGTCTGGGACGCCCAGAGCAATCAGCGCGGTGGGGATGGACTGGGTGTTCAGCGCGTTTTGAATGGCCTCCACCCGCTCCTGGATGGGCCAGCAGCCGCACCAGCACGCGCCATAACCCAGCGCGTCGGCCTGGAGCAGCAGGTTCTGGATGGCCGCGCCGCAGTCCAGCGGCCAGTAGCCCGCACACTTGCCCGTCTGGACCTGGGGCATGCCGCACACCACAATGGCCAGAGAGGCGGTTGCCAGCATGGGGGCGCTGGGGTGGATGGCGTTCAATTGGTTGATTTTCTCCCGATTTTCCACCACGAAAAACTCCCAGGGGCGGGAATTACAGGCGCTGGGGGCCATCATGGCCGCCTCCAGCATGGCCTCCACATCCGCCTTGGGGATGGCTTGGCCGGGCTTGAACTTACGGATGCTCCGCCGGGCGCGGATGGTCTGGGTACAGTCCATATGATTTCCTCCTGTTCAAAAATATAAACCGGGCGGGCCACTGCCCGCCCGGTTTGAAGCTATCCGGAATGTTAGAAATACTTCTTCACGCCGTCGCTGGCCTTGGATGCGTCCTCGCTGATGGAGATGGTGTACTTGATGCCGGTCTTCTGGGAGAAGTCGTCCAGGAAGGCCAGGAAGGGCTCCACGTCCTCGTTGCCCACGGTGGGGACCAGCTTATTCAGGCTCTCAATAAACACGTGGGTGATATCGTAATTGCTGGCATACAGGCCGTACAGGAAACCCCGGAGGGTGTCGTAGTTGGGGATGCTGTAGTCGGAGGTGTCCACCAGACGGATCTTGTAGTTGATTTTATAGTTCAGCTTGGAATTGTGGGCGATGGCCACCACGTTGCCATGCTCCGTATCCACCGCTGTGTTGATGAGGTCGATCATCTGCTTGGTCTTGCCGGTGCCCTTCAGGCCCATGATTACCTTGACCATTTTTGATCACTCCTTACTTGGTATTGGGGGAGTCCCCTGTGATATTTCTATGTTACCATCTTTCCGCGAAAATTTCAATACGAGAAAATGAAGTTCATGAAAAATTCGGAAACTTCCCCATCTATCAAGAAGTTCCTTCCATGGCGAAATGGGCCGCCGCCTGCCCCTGTCCCACCGCCTTGGCCAGCTGGAGGGGCTGTCCGGTGCAGTCCCCGGCGGCGTACACGCCCGGCAAATTGGTGGCCATATGCCCGTCCACCTTGATATAGCCGTCCGCCAGCTCCAGGCCGGAGGCCAGCTGGGCGGGGGCAATGGACGAGCGCAGCAGGAATACGCCGTCGCAGGGCGTCTCCTCCCCTGCCGCATCCCGCACGCCGGTGACCTTGTCCTCCCCCAGGATGGACAGCCCCGCCAGCCGCTTTACGGCGACCTGACAGCCGATGGAGCGCAGAAACTCCACCTCCTCGTCGAAGTTGGGGGCGTCTCCCGCGCAGACGACGGCCTTGTTCCGGTAAAACATGCCGTCGCAGGTGGCGCAGTAGCTCACCCCCCGGCCCAGCAGCTCACGCTCGCCCTTCAGCGGCGCGGCCCGGGACACCCCCAGGGCCAGGATCACGGCGGAGCCCTCCGCCATATCATCCTCCACCGACACCATCACCGACTTCCCTATGGGCATGACGGACAAAGCCCGGCCCTGCTTGAACTCAGCGCCAAGGCTCTTGGCCTGGGCCAGCAGCCGCTCCACCAGCTCTTTCCCGGTCACGCCGGGCAGGCCGGGGTAGTTAGCCATCTCTGGAGCCTTGCTCAGCGGCGAAGCGGCGGGATCGTTGGAAATCACCAGCACGGACTTGTTGCGGGCACGGGCGTGGATGGCGGCGGTCAGGCCGGCGGGGCCCCCGCCGACTACGAGCAGATCGTATTTCATAGCGCTCTCCTTTTATGGTTTTTCTCAGTATAACAGGATTCCCAGCGGCTGACAATACTTGCAAAAGAAACTGCAAATAGTTATACTACTGTTATACTACTCAAGGCATATTCGAGGAGGTGTTTTTGATGAGCTGCTGGATCAATATGAAGCTGTGCGCAAAAAGTTCATCGTGGTCAGCAATACCGGGCATGATAATTTTGCCGCCGTATTTCAATACCATACAGGCAGCACGCCGCCGGATATTCTCTTCCTCAGCGCCCGCCAGTTTGGCAAAGTCAGCATCCATGGCGGCTTGATGGACTCCCCAGAAGCACGGGACGTGGTTCTCCACTTTATCGACTGACAGGAGGCACACCATGAAACGCATTTTACTGCTCACCACCGGGGGCACCATCGCCTCCCGGCTCACCGACGAGGGGCTGGCTCCCGGCCTGGACGGCGCGGCCCTGTCCCACTACCTGGGCGGCCTGCCCGACAGCTATGACCTGACCGTCCGAGACATCCTGCACCTGGACTCGTCCAACATCCAGCCGGAGGAATGGCGGCTCATCGCTCAGAGCGTCTACCAGTCCCGGAACGATTTCGACGGCATCGTGGTCTCCCACGGCACCGACACCATGGCCTACACCGCCTCGGTGCTCAGCTATATGGTACGGAATATCCCCGTTCCCGTGGTGCTCACCGGGGCCCAGCTGCCCATCGAGCACCCCCTCACCGACGGGCTGGACAACCTGCGCACCGCCTTTGCCATGGCCGCGTCGGGGCATCCGGGGGTGTTTCTGGCCTTTGACCGGCGGGTGATGCTGGGCTGCCGGGCCGTCAAAACCCACACCACCGCCTTCGGGGCCTTCGACAGCGTGAACTGGCCGCTGGTGGCCCAGGTAAACGGCGCGGGGCTCACCCTCCGGGAGGAGGCCATCCCGCCCGCCGACGGCCCCTGCCTCCTGCGGGACAGGCTGTGCCAGGCGGTGTTCCTCATCAAGCTCACCCCGGGGCTGGACCCGGAGATCTTCGACATGCTGCTGCGGATGCACTACCGCGGGGTGGTCATCGAGGCCTTCGGCGCGGGCGGGCTCCACTTCATCCGCCGGAATTTGATCGAAAAGCTCCACGCCGCCGCCCAGGCAGGGATGGCGGTAGTTGTGTGCAGCCAGTGCCTGTATGAAAGCAGTAACTTTTCCCTCTACCAGGCGGGGCAGAAGGCGCTGGCGGAGGGGGTCATTCAGGGCTATGACATGACCACCGAGGCCGCCGTCACCAAGCTGATGTGGGCGCTGGGCCAAACCGACAGCCTGGACGAGGTGCGGGCGCTGTTCGCCAAAAGCCTGGCCGGGGAAAGAAGCGTCTAGTGCGCCGCATGGGCGCACACCGCGCACCCGTTTGAACCAGGAAACCCCGCCCGAAGCCACAGAACCGCCGCTGCACAGCGGCGGTTCTGCTTATTCCAACCCAAGATCCCTGTTGATGTGGCTGCGTAGCGCGTCAAAGGACTCCACGCTCAGGTCGTGCTCGATTCGGCAGGCGTCCTCCGCGGCCACTTTTTCGTCCACCCCCAGGTGAATCAGCCACTTGGTGAGCAGCAGATGGCGCTCGTAGATGCGCCGGGCGATCTCCAGCCCGTCGTCGGTGAGGGTGAGGAACCCCCCCTGGTCCATGACCACAAACCCCCCCTCTCGGAGCAGGCTCATGGCCCGGCTGACGCTGGGCTTGGAGAACTTCAGATGCTGGGCAATGTCGATGGACCGCACAGGGCCCTTTTCTCCCAGGGCCAGAATGGCCTCCAGGTAGTTTTCTGCGGATTCGTGGATGTTCATGTGTTCACTCCTGATCTACGGGTTTGCTTACGCTTACCACCCTTAATATACCACAAATTCCCGGCGGTGGCAACCAGTTTTTCTTCACAGGACGCAGCGCAGGAATTCCAGGTCCTCCGGGGTGGTGGACCAGCTGGTGGCCAGCCGGATCACCGTGCGGTCCGGGCCCCGCTTCTCCCAGAAGCTGACAGAAACCTGCTGTCTCAGCTCCTCCAGCTTCTTGTCGTCCAGGATGACGAACTGCTGATTGGTGGGGGCTTCCAGATAAAATTCCACGCCTTTTTCGTGGAGTATGGTTTTCAGCCCCTCCGCCATCGCGATGGCATGTCGGCTCAGTTCGAAATACAGGTTGTCGGTGAACAGCGCGTCGAACTGCACCCCCAGCAGACGGCCCTTGGCCAGCAGCGCCCCCCGCTTTTTAACGGCGTTGGTGAAGTGGGGCGGGCGGTTGTTTCTGGTGAACACCACCGCCTCCCCGCACAGCGCCCCCACCTTTGTGCCGCCGATGTAGAACACATCGCACAGGGCCGCGATATCCTGCAGGGTCACGTCCGTCTCCCGGCTCATCAGGCCATAGCCCAGCCGGGCCCCGTCCAGGTACAGGGGGATGCCGTATTCCCGGCACACTCTGGACAGCCCCTCCAGCTCCGCCTTGGTGTACAGCGTGCCGAATTCCGTGGGATGGGAGATATACGCCATGCCGGGGAACACCATGTGCTCCCGGTTCTCGTCACTGTAAAAGGCCTGGAGAAAACCCTCCAGCATGTCCGCCGCCAGTTTTCCGTCCTCAGCGGGCAGCTCCATCACCTTGTGGCCGGTGTACTCAATGGCCCCGGCCTCGTGGGTGCTGACGTGTCCGGTCTTGGCCGCCGCCACGCCCTCGTGCTCCCGGAGAAGCGTTGAAATGACGATCTGATTGGTCTGGGTGCCGCCGGTGAGGAATTCCACCTGGGCCTGGGGGCAGCCGCAGGCCGCGCGGATCTTCTCCCTGGCGGCGGCGCAGTAGGGGTCCTCTCCATAGCCGGGAAGGGGCTCCAAATTGGTCTCCATCAGGCGTTTCAGCACCTGGGGATGGGCCCCCGCTATATAGTCGCTGGCAAATGAAATCATAGCGCTATCCACTTCCTTTTCTAAATTCAATGATATTTTATCACATACCCGCTTGACAGAAAAGACGGGAATAGATATAATCATGCCACCGAGGATTCGCAGGCTGAATGTCAGCACATTTTTTACAGATACTTGCAAATTCTCTCAAAAAAATACACAATTTTATACATAAAAGCCATTTTGGCTGATTGATAAGGAGATGGAGCTGATGGTCAAAATCTGGAATCAGGAAGAGGCCCAGTGGCGGCTGGAGCTGACGGCGGGCGGGGAAAACGCCCCCCTGTCCCTGCGCATGGCAGCGGAGGGGCGCGTGCTGACGGTCAGCCTGGGGAACGCACCCACCCCCGAAACCGCCCGCCGGGCCGCCGCCAAGGCGGTGAAGACCCTGCGGGAGCTGGGGGTGGCCTCTGCTGTGCTGGACGCCGCCCCGGCGGTGGACGCACTGGGGGCCGACGGGTTTTCCGCCCTGGCCCAGGGGGCGGAGCTGGCCTGCTACCGTCAGGAGAGCTGGAAGAAAACGGAGGACCAGCCCTTCAGCCTCTATCTCACTGGAACAGAGCCGCTGGACGGCGCCGCCATCCTGGCGGAGACGGAGCCGGTGACCCGGGCGGTGTGCTTCGCCCGGGACCTGACCAACCGCCCCGGCAACCTGCTCACCCCGGAGCTGATGGCCAAGGCCATGGCGGAGGCGGCGGAGAAGGCGGGCGTGGAGGTCCAGGTGCTGGACGAGCACGAGACCCGCGCCCTGGGCATGGGGGCCTATCACGCTGTGGGGGACAGCGCCGCCCACCCGCCCCGGCTCATCGTGCTGCGCTGGCGGGGCGGACGGCCCGGCGCCGCCCCCATCGCCCTGGTGGGCAAGGGGGTTTGCTACGACACAGGCGGGTACAACCTGAAATCCGGCCCCGGCCTGAAAAACATGCGCACCGACATGGCAGGAGCGGCGGCGGTGTGCGCCGCGGTGCTGGCCCTGGCGGAAAACCGGGTGCCGGTGAACGTGACAGCGGTGATCCCGGCGGTGGAGAACCGCATCTCCCCGGACAGCGTGCTCCCCGGCGACATTGTCACCTCCATGTCCGGCAAGACCATTCAGATCAACAACACCGACGCGGAGGGCCGCCTCATCCTGGCCGACGCGGTGACCTATGCCATCCAAAAGGAGGGCGCGTCCCAGGTGGTGGACATCGCCACCCTCACCGGGGCCTGCGTGGCCGCCCTGGGCTTCACCACGGCGGGGCTGGTGAGCAACAGCGACGAGCTGTGCGCCGCCCTGCTGGCCGCCGCCGCCCGCTCCGGCGAGCAGTATTGGCGCTTCCCCAGCTTCCCGGAGTATAAAAAGATGATTGAGTGCCCCATGGCCGACCTGTCCAATATGTCCAGCGACGGCTGCGGCGCTATCACCGGCGGTCTGTTCATCGGGGCCTTCGCCGAGGACGTGCCCTGGGTACATATGGACATCGCGGGCACCTCCTGGGTGGACCGGCCCCGGCGGGAGTATCAGGCGGTGGGGGCCACCGGCGCAGGCGTAACCACGCTGTACCACCTGTGCGCAGGTCTGGCGGCCCAGGGCTGAAGCCCGATTTCCCGGGAAATCCTCCCCACACGCTTTTCAATTCCCCGCAAAGCTGATATAATTGGGCTGGCCCCACAGGGCCAGCCCATCGTTTTTTAAGGAGGCGCTGCCCCATGAAAATTCTCATCGTCGAGGACGACAAGCCCCTGTCCGACTCCCTCCGGGCCCTGCTGGAGGACCGGGGTTACCAGACAGAGGCCGCCTATGACGGCGAAACCGGGGTGCAGTACGCCCTGCTGGGGGTGTACGATCTCATCATTCTGGATGTGATGCTCCCGGTGCTGAACGGCTGGCAGGCCGCGCGGCGGCTCCGGGCGGAGCACTGCGCCACACCCATCCTGATGCTCACCGCCCGCTCAGAGCTGGAGGACCGGGTGGAGGGGCTGAACGCCGGAGCGGATTACTACCTGACCAAGCCCTTCGACACCCGGGAGCTGCTGGCCTGCGTCAACGCCCTGCTCCGCCGCCAGGGCGGCCAGGTGGACGAGCTGGCCTTCGGCAACACGGCGCTAGACCTGGCCTCCTCCACCCTGGTGTGCGAGGAAAAGTGGGTGCGGCTGTCCGCCCGTGAATTCGACGTGATGCGTCTGCTCCTCCAGGCCAAGGGCCGCAACCTCTCCAAAGAGGCCATTTTGGTCCGCGTCTGGGGATATGATTCCAATGCGGTGGAGAACCACGTGGAGGTCTACGTGGGCTTCCTGCGCAAGAAGCTGGCCAGCATCGGTTCCAACATCCGCATTGAGGCCACCCGGCGGCTGGGCTACCACTTGGAGACTGGGGCAGAGGGCTGACGTCAGCCCTCCCCGCCCTGCTCCCGGATGGCCCGGACGATCTCCTTGTCATTGTAGAAGGAGTAGATGGCCACCGCTCCCGCCACGAACACCATGGCCACCAGGGCGGTCTTCTGCACGCCGTCGCTGGTGGCGGCGCCGGAGCCGCCGCTGAGCAGCAGCGAACAGGCCACCGCAACCACCGCCTGGCACAGCTTGTTGGCAAAGTTTCGGGCTGCCAGGAACATCCCCGCCCGGTTCTGCCCGGTCCTGATGGTGTCGTATTGGGCCAGGTCGGCGAACATGGACGCAGGGATAATGTTGGTGATGGCAATGGGGAAGGCAATCACCAGGCCGATGATGATGGCAAAGGCCGGACCGCCGATGGCGGCGATGACCAGCTTGTAGTTGTAAATGGCGCAGTACAGCGCCGTATAGGTGATGCACGCCCCCAGCAGCATGGGCTTTTTCCCCACCTTCCGCGCCAGAATGTTCACCAGCGGATAGGTGGCCACCCCCACGGCGATGGAGATCACGGACACATAGGTCACCCAGGAATCGTCCAGCGCAAGCAGATTGGTGATGTAATACACCTCAGCGGTGTTGAAGAAGGTAAAGGCGATCCACATGATGAGATAGCCCACGGTGATGATGGCAAAGTTTGGGTAGGAGGCCGTGGCCTTCAGCGCGTCCCAGATGGACTGATGGTAGGGCTTGGGGGACACGTAGTCCTTCTCTTTGATCAGGAATGCGGGGGCCAGCGCCGCCAGCCCGCCCAGCACACAGAACACGGTGAAGGGAATGCGCAGGGCCCACAGCTCCGGCACACCGCCGCGCATGAGGCTGCTCTTAATCATGGAGGTGCAGAACACCAGCGCGGAGGAAATCACATAGAACAGGCTGTTGACAGTGTACAAAAACACCCGCTTGTTGGGGTCGGCCACGATCTCCGCCTGGAGCGCGGAATAGGGGATGTTATACAGGGTGGAGAACAGGTAGTAGAGGATCAGCATCACCCCCACCCACACGCCGTTGACCACAGAGGGCCCGGACACCGGCGGGAAGAACACCAGCAGGCAGAACAGCCCGTAGGGGACCGCCGCCCACCGCATGAACACCGTCCGGCGGCCCAGGGGCGACTTGCAGTTGTCCGACAGGCTGGCCACCCAGGGGTCGGTGACCGCGTCCACCACTGTGCCGATGCCCCGGATGACGGCCATGGTCAGCGCCGCGTTCACCAGGAACTGGGGCAGCGTGGAGCTGGCGGTGGTGGGAATGAAGAAGGTGAGCAGGTAGCTGGTGATGATGCCCCCAATGAGGCCCCGTGAAAAATCACCCAGGCACAGCGCAAAAATTTTTCCGTTTGTAATCTGTTTCATGTGGGCTGGCTCCTTTCAACGGCCAGAAATTTTTTCCGCAGCAGGCGCTTGAATTTCTCCGGTTCCTCCCCCAGCGGGCCGTGGGCAGAGTGCTCAAACCAGACCAGGTCCTTGTCCGGGGCCCGGATGACGTCGTAGTAGTCCTGGATGAGGGAGGCGGGGGTGTTCTCGTCCTTCCGCCCCTGGAAGATGTAGTAGGGCATCTCAAAGGTGTGGGGACCCTCAAGGAAATCGTAGTGCACGATGGTGGGCCACATTTGGGACAGGCACAGCCGATAGCCCTTGGCCGTGCCCAGCTTGTCCCCCAGGGACAGCTCTGGGGAGCGGAGGATGGGCAGGACGGTGCCCTTGAAATAGCTCTCCTTTTTTACGCTGTGGCCGCCGTATTTGCTCAGGATTTTCCGCTGGGCCATAAGCCCCTCGAACACCGGCCTGTACTGCCCGTCCACCGGCGGGCCGATCTGCTTCAGCGTCTCGACGGACTCCCTGTCCCCCGCCTGTTCCGCCTGGGCCAGGGCAAAGGCGTAAGACCGGTTTTCGTTTTCCACCCCGTTGACCACCTGACCGTAGCCGATGTAGCCCGCCACCTTGTCCGGCGCCTTGGCGCACACAAAGGTGCCCAGCTCTGTTCCCCAGCTGCCGCCGATGAGGTACACCTTCCTCTTCCCCAGCGTCCGGCACAGGTGATTGATGAGCTCAATGCAGTCATCCACCAGCCGCTCCAGGGTGAGGCTGGCCGGATCGCAGCCGAAGTAGGACCCTCCTGTCCCCCGCTGATCCCAGGCCGCCACCGTGAAGCTGTCCGTCAGGTCCAGGTGCCGCTTGGCGATGCCGTGGCGGTTGGGCACGCCGGGGCCGCCGTGCAAAAACAAAAGGACCGGGTGACGCTGGTCGGTGCTCCAAATATGGATGGTCTGCTTTAAGCTGCCCAGCGTGACCCGTTCCTTACGGTCTACTATGAACTTGTCCAATGATGTTCCTCCAATCTCTCCAGGCGGATTTCACCGCCCATCCGGTGGGACTCACTCCTTCTCTTCCTGTTTCAGCCGGCCGGCCACCCCGGAGATGTAATCCCCGTCCACCACCCGGTATTGGTCCTCCGGCGGATAGAGGCAGCTGCCAAAGTGGATGCCCCTGCCGTTGGCGGCAGAGGGGTCGGCCATCTGCCGGTGGCCGGTCATGTGGACCTGGCGGCAGCCGGTGTGCCGGATCACCCAGTCCAGGTTCCGGGCGTTGACGCCCCCGCCGGGGAGAATCTCAATCCGCCCCGCGGCGTACTCCGCCATCTCCCGGATGGTCTGCGCCCCCTGAGGGACGTTGGGCTCCTGGCCGCTGGTGAGCACCCGGTCAACGCCCAGCTCAATGAGCGCGTCCAGCGTCTCCCGCCAGTCGGGGACCACGTCAACGGCCCGGTGGAAGACGGCGGTCTTCCCCGCCTCCCGTGCCAGGTCGGCCAGGACGCGGGTCCGCTCCACGTCCAGCGTCCCGTCCGTTCGGAGGAAGCCGAATACCAGGCCGTCCGCCCCGTGGGCCAGGAGCAGCTTCGCGTCCTCCACGGCGGCGGCAAACTCCGTCCCGGTGTAGCAGAAGCCCCCCTCCCGGGGCCGGACCATGGCCATCACCGGGATGTCCGCCGCCCGCTTGGCCGCAATCAGGCTGCCCAGGGTGGGCGTCAGCCCCCCGTGGAACAGGTCGCAGTTCAGCTCCGCCCGGTCCGCCCCGGCCCGGTACGCCTCAATCACGTCGTCCGCACTGCCGCAGCACACCTCCAACAGCACTCTGTCCATCAAGCTCCCTCCTTGACCGTATGGTTCACCCCTATTTTCTCCTGCGGAGCAGGCCGGACTCCGCCATGGACACCATGTCGCCTCCGGCAAAAATCAGGTGGTCTATGAGCGTGATGTCCGCCGCCTCCGTCAGCAGCCGCTCCAGCTTCAGCGTGGTGTCCAGATCCGCCTGGGAGGGATAGGCCACTCCGGACACGTGGTTGTGGGCAAGCACCACCTGGCTGGCGTTGCAGGCCAGGGCGGCCTCCATCACCTTCCGCGCGGCGATGGGCACCGTGTCCACAATGCCCTCCCCCAGCTTCTTGATTCCCAGCACCTTGCTCTTGCCGTCCATGCACACCAGATAGGCCAGCTCGTCCCGCTGGCCGAAGAAATAGGGCTCCAGCATCTCCTGCATCTGCCATAGGCTGACGATCTGGCCCTCAAAGCTGGCCGTCTGCTTCATGTAGCGGGCCGCGGCGGCAGGTATGAGCTGGAGCAGGACGGCGGTGCTGTGCCCCACCCCCGGAACCTTCACCAGCTGGTCGTAGGTGGCGTGGAACACCCCGGACAGCGAACCGAATTCATCCACCAGCCGGTGGGCCAGAGGGTTCACATCCCCTTTGGGGATGGCATAGAACAAAATCATCTCCAGCAGCCGGTGATCCTCCATGCCGCCGGCCCCGGTGCGGAGAAATTCCTCCCGCATGCGCTTGCGGTGGCCGGTGTGGGCGCTGGGCTTTTTCTCCGCCATGGGGGCTCAGCCCTTGGGGCCGTATTGGGCCAGGTAGTCCTCCATCCGGCCCAGCATGGCATCGTCGATGTACACTTTGCCGTCCACCTCTTTGTTGTGAAGGCAGTCCATCACATCCCGGATGGTGACAATGGGGCACACCTGGATGCCGTAGTCCTGGCGCAGCTCGTCCAAGGTGGTGCAGTCCCTGGTGCCCCGCTCCATGCGGTCCACGCTGACGAACAGGGCGGCGAACTTCACATCCGCCACATGCTTGAACAGCTGGATGGTCTCCCGCACGGCGGTGCCCGCCGTCACCACGTCCTCAATAATGGCGATCCGGTCGCCGTCCTGGGGCTTGTAGCCCACCATATCCCCGCCCTCGCCGTGGTCCTTGGCCTCCTTGCGGTTGAAGCAGTAGGGCAGGTCCCGGCCATGGTTCCGGTACAGCGCCGACGCGGCGGACACCGCCAGCGGAATGCCCTTGTAGGCCGGGCCGAACAGCGCGTCGATGCCGTCGGGCATGTGCTCCTGAATGCAGGCGGCATAGTAGTCCCCCAGACGGGCGGCCTGGGCCCCGGCCTTGTAGTTTCCGGTGTTCACAAAGTAGGGGGTCTTGCGGCCGGACTTGGTGGTGAAGTCCCCAAAGGTGAGCACACCGGAGCGCACCATGAAGTGGATAAATTCCTCCCGGTAGGTCATAGGACAATCCTCCTCGCTTTCTCTGTTTACAGAAGAAAAGTATATCATCTTTTCCCGCTCATGGCAAGGTATTCCCTCGCAAATCGGGGCAAAATAAATGGCACGGCGGAATCATCCGCCGCGCCATTCTTTAAAACAGTCCCACGATATACAGAATAATCCCATAAATCACACTGGCCGAGATGCCGTAGGCCAGCACCGGCCCCGCCTCCTCCTCGCGGACTGTGTATCCTTCGCCCCACCCTTCGGGCAGGGCTCACTCACTTCGTCGCTCGTCGTCTCCCATCCGCCGCTGAGCGGCGCGGCGGATGGGGTCCCACCGTGACGGGGCCGTCAAAACAGTCCCACGATATACAGAATAATCCCATAAATCACACTGGCTGAGATGCCGTAGGCCAGCACCGGCCCCGCCACGGTAAAGAGCTTGGAGCCGGTGCCGGTGACGAAGCCCTCACTTTTAAACTCCAGCGCCGGGGACACCATGGCGTTGGAGAAGCCCGTGATGGGCACCAGCGTCCCTGCCCCCGCCCGCTTGGCTATGTTGTCGAATACCCCCAGGCCGGTGAGCAGGGAGGCCAGGAAAATCAGCGTGATGGACGTCCACGCCGCCGCGTCGTCCTTCCCCGCGCCCCAGCTCTGGTACAGGGCCATGAGCCCCTGGCCTCCGGCACAGATGGCTCCCCCCACGCAAAAAGCCCACACGCAGTCCTTCCACAGCGGAGAAGGCTTGGAATGGTCGCTGACGTACTGATTATACTGTTGGTTGCTCATGTCCATGCGTTTCACCTCTGTACCAGTATGCCCAGGGCGCACCGTCTTATCCGCAAAAAGAAAAGCGGGCTTGCGCCCGCTTTTCTTTGCAGTTTGAGGACTTAGACCATCAGGTCCAGGCGAGGGATGAGCAGGGCCTTTTCCAGGGGGTAAATCTCCACCAGCAGCTTGGCAATTTCCGCCCGGGTGATATCGGCCCTCGGGTTGAGCATGCCGTTGCTCCCCCCCACCACGCCCAGCGCCACCAGGGTCTGCACGTAGGGGGACGCCCAGCCGCTCACCGAACCGCCGTCCGGGAACACGGACAGGTCGCTTGCCTGGGAGGCGGCCAGCACCCGGCCCAGGATGGTCATGGTCTCCTCCCGTGTGACGTTGCTGTTCACATTGGCATACAGTCTGCCGTCGCTGCCCAGGCTGCCCTGGAGCACCTTCAGAGTGTACATGGCCTGCACATAGGGCATGGCCCAGTCGGGGATGGAATCCCGGTCGGCAAAGGGCACCTCCACCATGGTGTAATAGGAGGCGTCCACCCCCAGCACACGGGTGACAAAGGTCAGCAGCTCCGCCCGGGTCAGATGCCCGCCGGGGCGGTACACCGCCGTGCCGTCCGGCTGGCCGTAGCCGGTGGTCAGCCCCAGCTTGAACATCTGGGTGATGTAATCCTGGCTCCAGTGGCCCTCAATGTCGGTGAAGGGACAGTCCTGGTCCACCTTCACGGGGATGGTCAGGGTCAGCCCGCCGGCGGTGAGGGTGAGACTGCCCTCGCCCAGCTGCGGCCCGGCGGTGAAGCGGCCCGTCTCGTCAATGGAGCCGATGGCCGCGTCCACGGCCCAGGACACGTCCGCCTCACTCATGGCCACGGGCAGGTTCCACCACGCGCCGCTCACCGTCAGGTCCACCTGGTCGCCGGGCTCCAGGTTCAGCGCGGTGACCAGCGAGCCGGTTCCCTTGCGGGTCACCCGCAGCTCGGACAGCCGGTCCACCACCTGCACGCTCATGCCCGCACCGCCGGGGTCGGCGGCCACCACGTAGGTGCCCGGGGTGCGCCCGGCGGTGTACACCGCGGAGCTGCCCTCGCCGCTCACCGAGCCGCCGGTGGCGGTCCAGTTCAGATTCTGCTGTCCGGTGGGCCGTCCGGCGCTGTCATAGGCGCTGGCGGTCAGGTCGAGCTTGGACCCGGCCAGCACCAGCCGGTTCTGGGCGGTGACGTAAGCACCTGGCTGGAACATCTCCGTCCCCGCCGGGGCCACCAGGGCAATGGTGTTGTTCACCCGGCGGCCCACATCGGAGGGCTTGTTCACCACTGAGAATCCGGCGCTGCCCGGCAGGGTTGCGCCCAAAGTGGTGGAGCCGCCGCCGTCCAGAGCCACGGCGGACACACAGCCCAGCTCCTGGAGACGCTCCGCCACCTGGGTGTAGCTGGCCCCCACGGACCAGCCGCTCTGCCGCCCGTCGATGGTGTAGAAGATGGCGGTGCCGTCCGCCTTGATGCCCACGGCGGTGTAGGGGTTGGCGGTGGAGGACAGGCCGTCCGCCACCTGGCCGTTTCGGAGCAGGGTGTGCAGGCCGCTGACACCGTAGGCCGCATCCTCCCACTGGGCGCTTGCGCCGCCGGTGGTGACGGTGACCTGACTGCCCACGGTCATGCCCCGCAGGGCGGTGAGCAGACCGGCGTTGCTGTGGTCCTCGCCGTAGAGCATGTAGCAGCCCTCGGGGATTTCACCGTTGAACACCACGCCCTCCTGGGCGGTATCGGTGACGGAGAGCACCTCGAAGGTCATGGCGCCGTTCATCTTCATCCCGTCCTGCTCCACGGGGCGCAGGATGGCGGACACGCAGGTACCGTGGCTGCTCACCCGTGAGGAGAAGTCCTTGTTATAGAGGTACAGTCCCCCCAGATAGTTGGCGTTGCGGTAGGCGTTGAAGCCCGACACCTGAAAGCTGCGCTCCACGGGCTGGTACACCGGCTCCGGCTGGGGCTGGTGTTGCGCGTCCGGGTTCAGCGTCCCGTCCGGATCAACCGCCGGATCGGCCGCCGCCACCGGCTCCATGGCCGTCCAGGCGGCGGTCATCACCGGGCTGCTCTCGTCGATGAACACCCTGCCGTCATTGGTAAAACCCAGCATGGTGTAGTTTTCCACGTCCAGGGCGCGAATCACGCCCTCGGTCATCAGCATGCCCACGATGGTGCCGTCCGTATTGAAAAATCCGCCGTTGATGGCCGCCGCCACCCGGTAGCCCTGGCTCTCCAGCTGGGCGGCGGCCGTCTCCACCGAGTTGGTGCTGGCCACATATGTACCGCTGAACACCACCGGCTTCACCGTGTCATTGGGGGAATAAGTCACGTAGTGCTCCGTGCGCAGGTCGCTCCGGGACGCCGACCACAGGCTCTGGCTGGTCAGCGTGGTCCCGGCGCCCAGGGGCGCGGACCACTCCGAAAGCTCTGTACCCAGCGCCTCCGACGCCAGCGCGGGCTGAGCCAGGGTACATATCAGCGCCAGCGCCAAGGTCAGCGCGGCGCATCGTCTGCCGTATTTTTTCATGGGGTTCCTCCTGTCTTGTACGGGGGACCTCCGTCCCCGGGGGTTGGCTTAGATCAAAAGTCCGTATTATGTTAACACAAACGCCTCCTTTTGTAAACTGAATTTATTTCCAGGCGCAAAAAGGGGCGGCGCCCGCCGCCCCTCTCCGTCTCTATTGGTTTTTCTGGGGCAGCCGTCCGCCCCGGATCAGCTCCAGGGTGTCCGCCAGGGTCTCCACCTCCTGCACCTCCATCAGTTCGCCGATGAGCCGGTTGGATAATAGGAAGCCCTCCGGGGTAAAATGCCAGCGGCGGCCTATCTGCTCTGCCCAGCCCTTCTGCTCGTATTCAGACAGCTTGGCCGCGATGGGGTCGAAGTTCATATAATATTCCCGGCGGTACTCCCACTCCTCAATGCCGTGGATGGTACGCAGCCGGAGCATGAGGTACTCGTTGCCCCGCTCCCGCCGGGGGACCTCGTCCATCTCGTCCACCAGCTTCCCGTCCCCCAGTACGCCCCGGAGATAGCCGTCCAGATCCCGGACAAAGGAGTACCGGCAGCCGCCGAAGTCGGAGTGGGCCGCTGCCCCCAGCCCCACGTAGGGCCGCCCCATCCAATATTTCAGGTTGTGCCGGGACTGGCAGCCTGTTTTGGAGAAGTTGGAGATCTCGTACTGCTCAAAGCCCGCCTGGGCCAGCCGCTTCACCGTCCACAGATAGCGCACCGCCTGCTCGTCGTCGGTTGGCAGGCTCTCCCCCTCCGCCACCCGTTGGGCCAGAGGGGTGCCCTCCTCCACTGTCAGACCGTAGCAGGACAGGTGCTCCGGCTCCAAGGCCAGCGCCGCCTCCACCGAGGCCTGCCAGCTCTTGTCCGTCTGGCCGGGCAGGCCGTAGATCAGGTCCAGATTCAGGTTTTTGATTTTGGCATTCCGGGCGGCCTTCACCGCCTCCTCCACCTGCCGGTAGCTGTGGGGGCGGTGCACCGCGGCCAGCTCCCGGTCGCAGGCGGACTGCATCCCCATGGACAGCCGGTTCACCCCCGCCCGGCGCAGGCGCTTGAGCATCTTCTCGTCCACGCTGTCCGGGTTGGCCTCCAGGGTGCACTCCACGTCCTTGGAGAGGTTGAAGCGCTTCCTCACCGCAGCCAGCAGCTCCAGCAGCCGCTTCTCCCCGTACCATGTGGGCGTGCCGCCGCCGATATAGACGCTGTTCACCACCTGCTTCTTGGCCCGGGGGGCGGTCTCCAAAATCTGCTGGAGCAGCGCCTTCTGGTATTCGTCCATCCGGTCGTCCTGACCGGCCAGAGAGTAGAAGTCGCAGTAGTCGCATTTGCTCCGGCAGAACGGGATGTGCAGATACAGGCCCAACGAATTTTCCATGGTGGTCCCCCTTACGAGCGGCGCTTTGCCCTTTGTGTGATCTAAGAGATATTATACTCCATTTTTCCCCGAGATTCAATCCCCCCTTTTCTTCGGCCGAATCCCCCATTTTACCCGCAATTTCGCCGAATATAATTTTAATAATTATATTTCATAGTTTTTATATTGACGACACAAGCCATTTGTATTATACTATAAGCAAGAAAGGTGGTGTTCCTGATGGAACAGGCATTATATCGAGATCCCTTTGACAGTCTCCCCCGCCGCCGGGAGCGTCCGGTGGAAAAGGGGCGGGACCCCTACGACGGCCTGCGGCCCTGGTCGGCCATCACCCACGGGGTGGGGGCGGTGCTGGGCGTGGCAGCCACGGTGGTGCTGATCGTCGGCGCGGCGCAGGCGGGCGACGTGTGGAAGCTGGTTTCCTTCGCCATCTACGGGCTGTCCATGACGGCGCTGTACACCGCGTCCACCCTGTACCACTGCGTGAACACAACCGTGGCCGGGCGGGTGGCCCTGCGCAAGCTGGACCACACCTCCATCTATTTTCTCATCGCCGGGTCCTATACCCCAGTGTGCCTCATCGCCCTGCGGGGGCCCTGGGGCTGGTCCCTGTTCGGCGTCATCTGGGCGCTGGCCATCGCCGGGCTTGTCATGAGCCTGACCTGGATCAACTGCCCCAGAGCAGTCACCTCCACCATCTATATCGCCATGGGCTGGCTGGCTATCTTCGCCATCTACCCCCTGTGGCAGGCGCTGGGCATGGGTGGGGTGGCATGGCTGCTGGCGGGCGGCATTTTGTACACTGTGGGCGGCGTGCTGTACGCCCTGAAGTGGCCGGGGCGGGATAATCCCCGGTTCGGGTGCCACGAGGTGTTCCATGTGTTCATTCTGCTGGGCTCCATCGCCCACTTTGTCATGATGTACCGGGTGCTGCTGCCGCTGTGAGCCTGTATAGTCAGCACACTTGAAAATCGGTAAATCCCCATTTTCAAACAGCGGCAAAGCCCATGCGCTGACTATGAAGTCTGCCGCAAAATAGACCCCATCAATCCGCCCATAAAAGAACGGCGACAGCTTCCGCTGCCACCGTTCTTTCTTTTCGTCAGATTTCAAACCAGCGGATCTCGTTGGCCTCCAGGTCCAGCGGGAAGCCCTCCCCCCCGTCCTTCCAGACGGTGGTGGACTGGGGCTGATAGGTATTGTTTACCACACAGAACTTCCCATTTTCCGCAAACGCGTGGACCTCCACATTCACGTTGGAGGAGAACCAGCGGTGCAGCTCCCCCTCCCCGTGGGCAGACCACAGAATGGCCCGATACAGCAGGCGGCTGTTGGCAAAGCTGTAGGGCAGGCCGGACAGGTACACACCCCGGCCCCGGCCGTACTCGTTGACCGCCAGATGGACCTCCCGGTCCCGGCAGACCAGCACCTGGGCGCCATCCAGAGCGTAGACGTCCCGGCCGCCGTCGCCGAAGTCCGCCCCGTCCGGGCTGTCCGCCAGGATGAAGTGCCCGGGGTGCTCCTCCCAGTTGTACTTGTCGTAGCCCAAGGTGAAGCCGGTCTCCTTCTCCACCCCCAGCACGCCGGACAGCTGGAGGTAACGGCCCTGGTACTGGTGGCCGGAGGGCTCACCCACGCCGATGAGGCCGCCGCCATTGTGCACAAAACGCTTGACAGCGGCGGAAATATCCGGGTCCTCCCAGACCGCGCCGCCGGTGTGGGCCGTGTCGCCGCCGCCCACGTTGATGACCACGTCCACCCCCTCCAGCGCACAGGGATCGGCTTTCAAGTCGTCAAAGCTGAGGAACTTCACGTCAAAGGGCGCACCGGACAGCGCTTCAATCACCCCGGCGTAAGCGATGTTCTGCTTCTGATACAGGGCATGGTGCACCATGTGGCAGCCCCAGGACCGGGCCCGGCCCCAGCAGTTGAGCACCGCCACCGTCTTGACGCAGTAAGGGGTCGTCCCCTTGATGTTTTTGTACAGCTCCCGGAACTCGTTGCAGACGGACTCCACATAATCCAAAAATTCCGGGAACTGGCAGGCCAGCTTGAGGTAGCCGCCGTAGCCGATGCGGTCGATGGGGCGGCGCAAAATGGCCCGGCGGGCGGTGACCCAGTTTTCCTTAGCCTCCCGCACCGGATCGCCCCCCTCGTGGAAGGTATCCGGGAAGAAATAGGGCAGGAAACGGCCCTCGGTGTACTTGACCCCCTGGATATCGGAGATCAGGCGCAGGGTGGAGCCGTTGCCCACGCTGCCCACCACCGCGTCCAGGCCGATGGACTTGAACTCGTCCAGGTAGGGCTCGGTGCCGATCCAGTGGTCGCCCAGAAACATCATGGCCTCCTTGCCCAGCTCATGGGTGATGTCCACCATCTCTTTCGCCAGAGCAGCCACCTCCCGGCGCTGGAAGGCCATGAAATCCTTGTACTCCCGGGAGGGGACGCGGTACTGGTTGTTATAATACCCCTGGTCGATGATGAATTCCGGGCGGAATTTATAGCCTGCCTCCTGCTCAAACTTCTCCAGGACATACGGGGACACGGAGGCGGAATAGCCGTACCAATCCACGTACTTCTCCCGTTTCAGCTCATCAAAAATGAGGGTGAACTGGTGGAAGAAGGTGGTGTAACGGATCACGTCCACATAGGGGTGGTCGGCAATGAATTTCCGCAGCCGTTCCATGGTGAAGGCGCGGGTCTTGGGCTGGCGCACATCGAAGGTGATCTGGTGCTCAAAATCCGTCCAGCCGTTGGTGACGGCGTTGTACATATGCACCGGGTCCCAGATCAGGTAGGCCAGGAAACTGACGGTGTAATCGTGGAACTCCTCCGGCTGCTCAATGACCACACAGCCGGTTTCCCCCTCGTACCGCCAGGCTGCCGGGTCCAGGGGCATCCCGACGGTGCGGTCCACCACCTCCCACCAGCGCTTGACGTCGTCCCGTGTGTTCACCTGCAGCAGCTCCGGGCTGACGCCCCGCATCAGGGGGATGGACAGCGGCCCGCCCGCGGCGGTGTGGAACCCTGTCATGATGTAGCACTGCTGCACCTCGTCGGGGTTGGCCTTCGCCCAGGCGTTGTCCTTCCGGGTGGTATAGTAGGTGGAGTAAACCTTGGCATCCACCTCTTTCAGCTCCCGGGGAAAGTCGGTGCCGTCGCAGTCCCGAACGGCGTCCGCCCCCCAGCGCCGGATCAGCTCCAGGGTCTCTGGGACCACGTCCACATCGGTTGGGATGGTGACGCGGCCGAATTTATGCTCTTCGCTCATAAGCTCCTCCAAATCGGATTTATCCCTTCACGCCGCCGCCTGTCACGCCGGCGATGATCTTCTCGGACATGAAGATATACAGCAGGAAGGTGGGCAGGAACACGATGATGACCGCCGCGAACATGCCGCCCATGTTGCCGGTCTGCTTCATGGCGTTGATGATGTTCAGCAGTCCCACGCCCACAGGGGCCATAGACTCGCCCGAGGTGAAGATCAGGGCCATGAAGAACTCGTTCCACACCGACATGAAGTTGAAAATGGTCACTGTGACCACGGCGGGCTGGACCAGCGGCAGCATGATCTTCAGGAAGGTGTTGGGTCCGCTGCACCCGTCCAGATAGGCGGCCTCCTCATAGGTGCGGGACAGGGTGGAGAAGAAGTCCAGCAGGTAAATTGTGGTATAGGGCACTCGTATGAGAATGTAGAGGATCACCAGCAGCAGCCGGCCCTTGATGCCCCACTGCACCGCCAGGGAGTAAATGGGCATGATGATCATGATGACAGGCACGCTCATGGCGATAATCAGGCCGATGCGCAGCGTCATGCCGCCCTTGAACTGCCAGCGGGAGAGCACGTAGGCCGCCGGGGCGGAGATGGCCAGCACGCCCACGCAGGAGATGACGGAGTACAGCAGGGAGTTGCTGAAGAACACGGACACATTCTGGACATTCCAGGCGGTGGCGTAATTCTCCCAATGGAAGCCGCTGGCGAATTTGAATATCTCGCCGGTGTAAATCTCCCGAGAGGTGGACAGGCTGGCCCCCAATATCCAAATCAGCATAACCGCGGTGAACAGCACCCAGACGCCGACGATCAGGTAGCCGGGAAGCAGCCGGGCCTCTTTTTTCCAGTTGATTTTTTTCATGTAGCTCCCTCCTTCCTCAGTATTCCAGGTCGCTGCCCTTAAAGAGCCATTCCGTAATCAGATAGACGCCGATGATGATGAGCGTCAGCACCACGCCCACCGCCGCGCCTGCGCCCGCGTCCCGGGTGGTAATGCCCTTTCCGCCGAACACCATATCATACAGGTATATGACGGGCACAATGGTGGACGACTCGGTGTCGATGGGGGAGAACATCTTAGTCCACAGGAAGAAGGTGGTGGTGTTGATGCTCCAGAAGGTGATGGAGGTCTTAATAACGCCTTTGAGCAGAGGCAGGGTGATGGAGAAGAACTGCCGGGCCTTGCCCGCGCCGTCGATGGTGGCGGCCTCGTGGAGATCCTGGGGGATGCCCTCGATGCCGCTGATGTAGATGAGCATATAGTAGCCCACGCTGCCGAAGACAAAGGAGAAGGTCATGGCCCAGAATTTCATGTCGGTGCCCAGCCACTTCACCTTGTCGCCGCCGAAAAGCTGGACGAACTCGTTGAGCAGGCCGTAGTCATAGTTGAAGATGTACTGGATCCACATGGTGGCCAGGGCCACGGCGCTGATAATGTTGGGCAGGTAGATGGCAGCCCGGAAAAATTTCTTGCCTCGGATGCCGCTGGTGACCACCACCGCCATCAGCATGGCCAGGAACAGGGTAAGCACGCCGCCCACGATCCAAATCAGCAGCATATTGCGCATGGAGGTCAAAAAGCTGGCGCTGCCGAAAATCTTGGTGTAGTTCCCCAGGCCGTAAAAGCTCCAGTCCGCCATGGTGGCGGTGACGCTCTCCACCTGGAAAAAGCTCATCAGCACCGTGCGGCACACCGGGTAGACGAACATGACCAGCAGCGTCAGCGCGGCGGGCAGGCAGAACCAGAAGATCATCGCCTTGTTTTTTCTCACGTTGCTCTCTCCTTCCTGTGTTCAGATAAAAAAGCAGGCGGCGCCGGGTGGCGCCGCCTGCCAGCGCGACGGATTCAGATCACTTAATACAGAGCATCCAGCGCGGCGCAGAAGTCGGCGCCGGTGGCATACTTACCCTCGAACAGCTCCACGCACAGGGACTTGATGGTGTCCTTCAGGTCGGCGTTGACGGCCAGGCTGGCGCACCAGGTCATGGGCTTCTCAGCGGCCTGGAGGGTCTCGATGGTGCCGGTCAGGTCGGCAGGGGCGGTATTACGGGAGTCGGCGGGAATCTGGTGAGCCTCGTTGGACAGCTTCTGGCCCATCTCGCCGGTGGTCAGGAACATGATGAAGTCAAAGGCGGCCTGGGGATTCTCGCTGTACTTGGCGATGGCCAGGGAGTTGGCGCCCATGTAGGCTGCGCCGTTGTCCACGCCGCCGTCCACGGCGGGGTAGTTGAACAGGCCCCAATTCACCTCGGTGCCGGTGTTGTTGTTGACCTCAGCGGTGACATAGTCGGCGCAGATAACCATGGCGGCCTGGCCGAAACCGATCTTGTTCTGGCTGGAGGGGAACTCGTCGGGGGCGCCGTCGGCCAGGAAGCCCTTATTCACCAGCTCGATGATATCGTCAGCGGCCTTCTCGGCGGCGGTGCCGCTCCAGCCGCCCTTCTCGTCCAGCTCGGCGATCTTGTCCTCGCCCAGATAGCGGACCAGGGTGTGGTAGAAGGCGAAGTCGGCGTAAGCGCTGTCCTGAGCCAAGGGGCCGATGCCGGCGTCCTTCAGCTTCTGGCAGGCATCCAGGAACTCGTCCCAAGTCTTGGGCTCGGCGGTGATGCCGGCCTTGGCAAAGGCGTCCTTGTCGTAGAAGATGCCGCCCACGTTGGGCTGCTCGGTGATGGCGTTCAGGTAACCGCACCAGGCAATGGACTGGTCGGTGAAGCACTTGTAGCTGAAGCTGTCGTAGTTGGCGGCCTTGGCCATGTCGGTCAGATCCAGGGTAAAGTCCTTGTACACGGTGCCGATGCGCTTGTAGTCGTCCTCAAAGATGTCCAGCTTGTCGCCGGCCTCCAGAGACGCCTGGAGCACCTTGTTCACGTCGCGGCCCTTGAACTCGATGTTCACCTTGGCGCCGGTCTCGGCCTCGAAGGCAGCGGCGGCCTCGCTGATGACGTTGGCCTGGGGCTCGCCGGAGGACCACATGGACCACATGGTGAGCTGCACGCCGTCGTACTTCTTGCCGCCGGTGGGCTCATTACCCTCGTTGGCGGGCTGCGAGGCGGGGGGATTGCTCTCGGGGGCCTTGCTGGTGTCGCCGTTGCTGGTGCTGCAGCCGGCCAGCATAGCCAGGACCATGACGGACGCCAAGAGCACACTGAGAATTTTCTTCATTGTTTTTCCTCCATTCCAGTATGTATTATATTCAGCGGGGCTTCCCGCTTCTTCCATTTTAAAGGTAAACGTTCCAGCCCGTCTTGACAATCTGATTGTTGCTTGGCTTTTTATATATCTTGCGCTTCTCATTATTTTGCTTAAAGCAAAAGATCAAACCGCCCTTTTTTCGGCGAAATCCATAGTTATTTTCAAGGCATCCCCTTCATCCCGAAAAAATATGGAGAATCGCGGGCGCCTGCTCAAAAAATTTTTTGCGCAGTTGCACAACGGGAAGAAAAGCATTATAATAGGAAATAACAGCTCTTTTGCCATTTTTTCGCGATCTTGCGGAGGAGGTTGTGCGCCGTGAGCACCCACCAATACATCCTGGAGTGCGGCGTCCGCGCGCCGGAAGGGCG